>JANWHR010000252.1 GCA_025450355.1 Micropepsaceae bacterium | reverse complement strand
GTTCGGACATATCGGCCGCAATGCTTTCGTGGGCGGTGTAACCGGTGTGCCGGATGATGTCGTGCCGTACGGAATGGTGTGGGGGGATCGCGCGCGCCTGCATGGACTTAATTTGATCGGCCTGAAGCGCAAGGGACTTCCGCGCGATCGTATCCATGCGCTGCGCGCGGCATACCGTACTATTTTTTGGGGTCCGGGCACCCTGGCAGGGCGCGCCGAAAAAGCTGCGGAGTATTGGACCGGTATCCCCGAAGTACTGGAGATCGTGCGTTTCATCCATGCGAAACGAAAGCATCCGATCTGCATGCCGCCACACCGGGAAAAGCCCGGCGCAGAACCGGAAAGTTTCTGAATGACCTTGCGCGATCCGCTTGGAATCATCGCCGGCGCCGGTGAACTTCCAGTCGCGCTGGCCCGTGCCGTGCGCGAGGACGGCAGGCCCGTGTTTGTGCTGGCGCTCGAGGGCATTGCCGATGCGCCCGGGATCGGCGAATTCCCGCATGCATCGGCCGCACTGGGCGAAGTGTCCAGGATCATCGGCCTGCTGAAGGATGCGGGCTGCGGGGAGATTACGCTTGCGGGGCGGGTGGCGCGGCCGGATTTTTCCGGTCTTAAAATCGACCGGCTTGGCGGCCAATATCTCGGCCGTATCATTGCCGCGGCGCTGAAGGGCGATGATGCCCTGTTGCGTGCGATTGTCGCCGTTTTCGAAAGTCATGGACTGCGCGTTATCGGCTCTGCGGATGTCACACGAACGTTGCTGGCGCCATCGGGACCGGTTGGGCGGCGCGCGCCCGAAGACGACGATCTGCCCGATATCCGGCATGGATTTCAGGTGGTCACGGCACTCGGCGCGCTTGATATTGGCCAATCCGCGGTGGTGTGCCGCGGTCTGGTGCTGGCGGTCGAGGCCGCCGAAGGAACCGACGCCATGCTGCGCCGCGTCGCTGAGCTGCCGTCACGGCTTCGGTCGGTAGAACCAGGCCGCCGCGGCGTTCTCGTGAAGGCGCCGAAGCCCGGACAGGACCGGCGCGTGGATTTGCCCGTTATTGGTGCAAGAACGGTGGAGCTAACGGCCGCCGCCGGCCTCTCCGGAATCGCGATAGAGGCAGGCACGGTTCTCGTGCTCGATCGTGAACGAGTGGCTGAAATCGCAGATCGCGAACATTTGTTCGTGTACGGAATTGATGCGACGGATGGGTGAGGGGACGGAACAACGCGATCTGAACGTGATGCTCGTCGCTGGCGAAGCGTCCGGCGACGAGCTCGGCGGACAATTGATGGGCGCCTTTCAACAACTGGCGAACGGCCAGATCCGGATCACCGGTGTTGGCGGGCCGGCCATGGTCGCCGAAGGATTGCAGCCGCTGTTTACGATCGAAACCACGGCCGTGATGGGTTTGCGCGAAGTCGTGCCACGAATTCCGGCGATTTTACGCCGCGTCCGCGAAGCGGCGGAATTCGCGCTGGACACGCGGCCGGACGCGCTTGTGATCATCGACAGTCCTGATTTCACCCACCGGATCGCGCGGCGGGTGAAGCGCGCGAATCCGGCCATTCGCATTGTCAATTATGCGCCGCCCCAGGTCTGGGCATCCCGTTCGTACCGCGCAAAAAGGATGGCGCGCTACATCGACGCGGTCATCGCCTTCTTTCCCTTTGAGGCGCAATTCTTCGAGCGCTACGGCATCCCCGCTTGCGTATCCGGTTACCCTGTGGTCGAGCGCGCGCGCCGGATTGGCGGTGGCCATGCCTTCCGCAGCGCTCGTGGTATCGCACTTGACGCGCCGCTGCTTGCCGTTCTGCCCGGCAGCCGCCACAGCGAAATCCGCTTCATTCTGCCGGTATTCCGCCGTGCGGTTGAGATTCTCGCGGGCAGTATTCCGGGACTTGTTTCCGTCTTGCCGACCGTCGGCAATGTGGCCCCTCTGATCCGCGATGCCGCGCTGCGTTGGCCCACTCCGGTCCACGTCGTTGAAGAAAACGCCGAACGATATTCAGCTTTCCACGCAGCCGATGCGGCGCTTGCGGCATCGGGCACGGTGACCTCGGAGCTGGCGCTGGCGCGAACTCCGATGGTTGCGGCCTACCGGCTTGGCGCGCTGACCTATGCGCTGGCGCGTCCGTTCATTCATGTACCCTATGTCGTCCTCGCCAATCTCGTTCTGCAGCGCGAAGCCGTTCCGGAATTGATCCAGGACGCCTGCACGCCGCAGGCACTCGCTGCCGCCGTGATGCCTTTGCTGCAGGGTGGGCCGGCGCGCGAGGTGCAATTGCGCGATCTGGATTCTGCCGTGCGCGCGTTTGGCCTGGGTGGTGAGGCGCCCAGCATCCGCGCAGCGCGGGAAATCCTGGCCATAGTTACCCAAGCAAAACGTCGCGGGCCCGATTGATTTTTGCCGCGAGGTAATCCGATCCGCCCCGATCCGGGTGAACTTGCTTCATCAGGCGCCGGTGCGCGCTGCGGATGTCATCCTCAGTTGCGCCTTCCTTCAGCCCCAGGATTTTCATTGCTTCCTCGCGGGTCATTGCCTCGCGCGCTGACGCGTCAGCGTGTTGTCCGGAATCCCGCCACTCGGGTCCAACTCGCCGGTCCAGCCAGGCCTCGAGCAGGCGCGCGGATTCCGCATCGTCGTTCGCGGCCTCCCGGTACAGCGCCATGAGTTCGTCGCGACCGAGTCGATCCAGTGGCGCCCCGGTGTGGCTGCCTTTCAGCACCGTGCCGCTCATCTCGCCGGTGTCATGGTCCAACTGCATTTCGACCCAGGATGCGCGGACTGAGCTCGATGCGCCGCTTGCAGGTTTCGGCCGCCATTGACCACGGGAAATTTGCGGCCATCCCGCCGGCCAGATCCGTCCCCCGGTGGCAAGGCCCCACGCCATGCTTCCGAGAAAAAACGCGGGCGCGATTCGGCCGGTCACCATCAGAAGCACGGATATGACTCCAAGCCCCGCCGCACCAGAGTAGCGGACAATCCGGACCAGGACTTTCGGATCGGCAAGAATAAAAGCGCGAACGACCATCAGGATAGCGATGAGCGCAAGCACGCCCAGTGCCACAGGACCCATTTATTTTTTTTCGCCCAACTGCCGCGACAGCCGCAGGACCTCTCCGCCCGCTGTTTCGCCGTAGTTTTTCAGGGCCCGCGCTCCACCCGCGGCATAAACTGCGGCAGCGGTCAGCAATTCCCGCAGCTGTTTTGCCGCACCCGGGTCAAAGCGCGCATACACGCCGTTTGTGAGCCGCGCGATCTCCTGAAATGCCGCTCTGGCGGTTGCGTCATTCCCTTCGTGGAACATGAATACGCGTACACCGAGCAATGAAAGCTTTGCGGCCTCGTTCGCCGCCACATCCGCGCTCTCCTCAAAGCAGTCGCCGACATAAACGACGACGCCGACTTTGGCGCGCCGGGCTTCCGACTGTGCATGGCTGAGAACGCGGCAAAGCTGTGTTCCTCCACTCAGGCAGCATACTCCCTGCATCTGCCGTGCAAGAACGCCGGCCGATGTCGTCCATGCGCTGGCCTGGAATTCGCCAAAGCCGCGAAAATAAACAAGCTGCACCGCCAGCCCGCCGGCACTTTGCGCGACGGCGAACATGTCGCTCTGGATGTTCGCGGCACGATCCCAGGTCGCCTGGCGGCTCATGGTCGCGTCGATGGCGAAAATCAGTCGGCCGTTGGCCTGGCTGACAGAAGGCACGCGCGACGCCTGCTTCAGAAATGCATCAATGTCGCGTGCCGAGGAACGTTGGGCCGGGAGGTTGTCCTTCGCCATAATGGCCGATTGTACAGCCAAACGGGGTTCCAGCCACGCGCGCCGTCCCGTTCACGCCGGATTTGATGGCGCGATGGTGCTACTGCTTCGTCGCCGTAAAGGGAGCGGAACGGCCATTTCGCTCGAGGAATCCGGTGATGGTATTTTCGCCCGATACCGTTCCGGAAAAATTCCACAAGCTCGCCGCGCCATTGCTATTGGCGACGCGTTTCCACTGCCAGCGCACCGTCTGGCCCGCCACGGTGCCGGTCAATTCGCCCTTCGCCGCAGGCCCGGTGCACGATCCCTTCAGCCGATCGCCCTCCTGATTCATCTCACAAACCGGCCGGACAGGCCGGGATGCGATCTTCCATGATCCGTTGAAGTTCAAGCCCGCCGGGGCCGCGGCTGCCGGAGGCGGCTGCGTCAGCGATGCGGTCTGCACCTGCGCGGGGTCTGCGCCCGCGGTGATGTAAACCTTCCGCTCGTGATAGGCGATGTACATATGCATCTTGCTTAACACCGGCATACCGATGATGAGGTCGGGCAAACCCCGGTCCGAAGGACGGGTGAGACTTCCGGTTCGGCGTTCATCGCCCAGTCCCCGTGTCTGTTCATCCGGGAGCAGGTCCATGACCGGATTGGTGACAGTCACCCCTTCAAATGAAAGAGTGCCGAATCTCTTGCGATAGATTTTCGCGCTGGCGTTATTTCCGAGTTGGCCCAGTGGCTGCACATCGGGTGCGTTCACATCAACGCCAAAGCTTTCCTGGGCGATTGAAAGCTTCAGCGCATTGTTGGTGGAACCCGTATCGATCAGCGCGTCCAGAGATTTACCATCCAGAGTGACCGGAACGATGATGTGTTCGGTCGAAAATTCCGTTCGCGCCTGCACGCCAGCGATCCGCATCGGCACCACTGCAACCGCCGTGGCCTGCCAATACACGACCTTTCCATCGCAATGATCCGGTGAAAAGAACGAAAGCTTATGCGCCGCGAAATCCACGTCGATATCCACGCCCGGCGCAGGCGCGAGAATTCCGATCACGCCTGCCGTATTGGCTCCCCGCAGAATATCGCCTGGCAATACCATGTACTGGGCGCGTTTTGATTCCGAAGTACCGATGGTGATGGATGGAATAATCGTTGAACGTGTCGATGCGGCGCCGCTGACACCGACGATCTTCACCCGTGAGTCGTATGTGGGCAGGTGAAGGTCCTGCGCGGCCGCTTGTGTAATCGCGCTGATCGATCCGCCCGTATCGAACAGCATCAGCCGCTGGGCATCCCCGATCCTGACCGGCACCAGCATGTACCCCGCTGGTCCGGTGACGGTATCCACACTCATCAGCCGTTGCAGCGGCCCGCATTGACCGGCAGCCCACGCCGCACCAGGTGTGAGGGCGGCGGACATCGCAATACACAGCAAAGCACCAAAGGCGCGCATGAGAGTCGCCCGGGCAATTCTGCGGAACGGTACTGCTTCAACCCAGGGT
>JANWHR010000251.1 GCA_025450355.1 Micropepsaceae bacterium | reverse complement strand
GGCCTTGGTGTCGATTGGTTTTCCATTCACCGCCTCGTGCAAACGGGCAGCAATCTTTGAGAGTTCAGACTCGTTGCGGAGCTTTGCCACCACCCCGAATTTATTTCCTGCCGTCCTTCCGATCAGGTCGGCGGCTCTGAGGGCATGGTCCAGACGGTGTGCGACGGCGACAATCACTTCGTCCGCAGCTTCGTAGCCATGGATCTGATTGATCACGCCAAGCTGGTCGATGGCTGCGACGAGAAAGCCATGCACCTCCCCCCTGCTGGCGGCGCGGCCGATGAGATTCGCCAACTCTTCGCGGAACCGCGTGCGATTCAAATGGCCGGTCAGATCGTCCCTGTTTGCCAGCCAGGCGGGATGCTCATCGGCCGCCCGCACGCTGCCAGTATTCCGGATAATGCCTTTGACTTTTTGAGCGCGTCCGTTTGCGCCGGGCATTCTCAAGGCGGCGATTTCAAACCAGCGGCGCTCCGTGCCCGCTCCATCGGCAAATTCCAGGTGAAATGCCGGATTGTCGGGATTGGGTTCGTCCAGCAGGCTGGCCAGCACGCGCAGCGATTCGCGATCGAGCAGACCGCGGAATGGTCCAGAACGGTCAGAGATCGTGAACTCCGAACCGCCGGATGTGTCTGCCGTGGCGGCATCCCAGCAAATGCGGCCTTCCGCGATCGACCATTCAAACGCAATGGCCTGGGCGCCAGAGAGCGTGCGGCGAAGGTTTTCCGCCAGTACGGTTTCGTCTCTTTTCACATCCCGGCAAACGTCTGCGCCCACATGCAATCTCCCGCGTCTGCACGGGAAACTAGCGGCTCGCTCTTAACAAAACTGAAACGCCGTGCACGAAAGCCGGAGAGCACAGCAACTGTTTGGTTAACGCTTCGCGGAATTGTCCGCGGACGAAGCCGAAATGCGCAACGCGGCGGCGCCAAGCACCGGTCCATAGTCCCGCGCCTGGAGGATCACAACAACGCTGTCATATTTGAGTTTCGCGATATTCACCGGCAAATCGACCTTCATGGCTTGCCCGTTCCACTCGCCGGCGCGCTCCAGATCGCGAACAACATTGGTGTAGGTGAGCTTCCGATTCCTGTTTTCGCCTTCCCCCACGCTTACCGAACCTTTGGCAAGCGTCCGCATGACCCAGAGTGTGCCGCTGTCCTTTCGCCGGTGTGCGGTTTTGGGAATCGCGATCTCGATCCGGCTGGAAACCCTGCGCACCAGAATGGGGACGGAAGACTCGCGGGATGCAGCCCCGGTGCGCATCGCCACGGCGTCCATCACCCGGTCACGCTGGTTTCCGATGACGTCGATCCGGCCGTCGATGATCATCTGCGGTGTATAGACGCCCGACCGGTTCATGATCTGCGCATAAGATTTCTGCCGGCGCGTATTCGCTTCGGTGGCGAACGTATCTTTCCAGCCCAGAATGTCCCAATAGGTGATCGGCAGAGATAAAGCGATCACGTCATCCCGGTTGGCAAGTTCCGCCACCAGCCGGTCTGCGGGCGGACAATCGCTGCAACCCTGACTGGTGAACAATTCGAGCAGAACAGGACGCGGGGGCGGGCTCTTATGCGCCGTTTCGGCAGGTTTTGCCCAGGCGGTCTGATGGAAGACCGCGATCAGCAAACCGGCGAGTATGGAGCGCAAAACGGGCATGGCGAACCATAGGATGAACGCCCGAATTGCCCAAGAGGTCCGAAATTCACGTTGCCTTGACTGACGGCGGGGCTACGGACCGCGGCCTGACCGGCCCCCGCCCCTCTGCAAATAATGTTCCCGCAGCTGGTCCCGCAACACCTTTCCGCGGTCGCTCTTCGGCAATTCGGAGATGAACAAGACGCGCTTGGGGCGCTTTGGCGTTGGCAGGATACCGGCGCAATACTGCAGAATGGCGGCCTCATCAGCGTCGGAGCCCGAGCGGCGCACGGCGAATGCGATCACTTCCTCGCCATAAACCGCATCCGGTATGCCGAGCGATGCCGCATCCGCGAGGCCAGGGTGCGCAAGCAGCACCGCATCCACCTCCACCGGAGATACATTTACCCCGCCGCGAATGATCAGATCCCTCGTGCGCCCCGTAATCCGGACAAAGCCTTCTTTGTCCATGGTCGCGAGGTCGCCGCTTTTGAAGCGGCGGCCACGGACCGGCAAAATCGTCCCGTCATCCTGAAGCAGTCCGATGGAAACCTGTGGTCCACCCACCGTGACTTCGCCCTCGACTTCGGGCGAACAAGGATGGCCATCGGGGTCGACAATTTCCAACTCCTGATGGATCGCGGGGGGGCCCACCGTTCCCAGCCGCCGCTTGTAATGCGTATTGCCGCAAATCCAACCGGCCTCCGACATTCCGTAAAGCTGGAGCAGCGTGATGCCGTAACGTCGCTCAAACCGCAGCCATTGTTCCTCCGCCAGTGGCGCTGAACTGCAGCTCATGAGACGCAATGACGGGATCTCCGGCCGCTCTTCTTCCGGCCGGTTCAACAGCATGGTCAGGACGGTCGGGACGCCCGCGGCAAACGTGATTCGATGATCCCGTATCCAGTCGAAGAAGCGGCTGTTTGAAAACCGCCGCGCGATGTGGATCGTCAGTCCAAGCTGCAGGAATGGCAACAGCGTCAGAATCTGTGCCGAGTTCCAGCCAAATGAGCGATACTCCAGCGTGCGGTCGTCTTCTGTCAGCCCCAGCATATCAATCGTGTCGAGGCCCTGCAGCCAATAGCAGGCATGGTCATACACCACCACTTTGGGCCGGTCCGTGGTCCCGGACGTGCAGACCATTCCCGCAACATCTTCCGGCCGATTGCCAGGCAACGTCTCCGGATGGCCGGTCGCGGCAAGATCGCAAAAATATGCTCCGCACAATTCAACACCGGAATTCCATTGCCCAAACGGGCAAAGCGGCACGGCACTGCCTTCAAGCGGCCGCCCATCCAGCTCTTCATGAATCAGGATCAGCTTTGGCCGGACCAGACTGGCGATGAATGCGATATGTGCTTCATGCAGTTCCACCGTGATCGGACACACCGTTGCCCCGATGCGCCAAATGGCGATCCAGAGCAGCAGCTTCTCGATCACCTCGGGCGCGAGCAACACGACCGTATCGCCGCGACAGACACCGCGCCGCAGCAAATCTGCGGCGATATTCGCGGTCACCCGATCAAGAGTGCCAAAATCGATCGTCTTCTGTTGATCAAGATCGACAATGGCGGTTTTCCGCGCATCGCGCAGGCGAAATGCGACGAGGCATTCGCAGATACTGCGAAACGGAAGCGCAAGCCTGTGCCCCCCAAACGGATCTTCTCCCCCGTTCACGGAGGAGAGCCTGCCGCGGACCCGACCCGGGATGGCGCACTGGAGCAGGGCAATGGCGGCCTCAGCTCAATACCCCGTCCTGGCCAGCAGCTCCGTCCAGCCTTTCATGCGCGATTTTACATTGCGGATCTGTTCGGAACTGAAGAAGTCCTCGAGCCTGACCTTGCCGACGGGGTATTGCGGCCGCATAAAATCCTTTTCATAGCCATACGGGACGGTTGCATCGATCCCCATGCCGCCCTCATAGCGCGTGTTTGACGCTGTCCATTCTTTTTCCCCCGCCGTCATCCGCTCCGCGGGCATGAATGTCTGTCCCCGCCCGCCGGGGGTTGGATTGAGAATGTCACTGCGCGGATTGACGCGCGTGGTGATCGCCCACATCACGTCGTCCATGCTGTAGATATTGGTGTCATCGCTGACGGCGATCACAATCCGCATCCCTTGCGAGGTCGCAAGCAGCGCCGTCATGAAATTGCGCTGCCAGCCTTCCTCGAGCCGGTTGCGTTTCTTCACCTGGATTACCGCCCCTCCCCAATCGGTCATGCAATAGGGGATGTTCACGTCCTGAATGATGCCTGGCTGCATCCGATTGCAGAGCTCGAACATCGCCGCTTCGCGGATGGAGGTATCGATATTGTGCTCGTCCAGCGTATGTGCGCCGAGCGCGTAAATGATTGGCTGCGACTGCGGCTGCCGCATCGTCACCGCAGTCACGTGAAATGACGGCGCCTTATAGGCTTTGCCCATGTAGCCAGCCCATTCCGGATGGAAATGGTGCCGTCCCTGGACCTGATCCGCTTCGGCTTCAGCAGTTTCGAACCGGGTATCGCGGGGGTCAATGCAACCTTCGAGGACGATCTCGGATTCGGCGATCGCCATGGCATCGACCGTTCTGGCTTTCACCAGCCGGACGGGGAAACCTTGCGCCGCGCCAGCCACTCCCAACTCATCACAGCCGTAGGGCAAAATGACGTAGTCAAAGGCGCCGCCCGCGAGCAATGTGCAGGCCGGGGGCACGCCAAAACACACCGTCAGCGGCACGCGTTCGCGCTTGCGATGCGCTTCGCCCAGCACCTGCCACATGTGAGAACCGGGGGCGACCTGGAATGTCCCCACGTTTCCCCAGCGGAAATTCATCCGGTTGTAGCCGACGTCCGTGCCGTCGCCGAAGCTCCTGCCGGAAAGACAACGGATTCCCGATCCCACCGTCTGTTCGGTTTCCAGTTCGGTATGGCGGATGGGGACGAGATACTCGTTCACATCGACCGGCGCGCGAATGACCACTTCCTGGCAAGGCGCTTCGGCTTGCGGGATTTCCCGCGCCGCCAAGGGGTGATTCAGCGCACTCGCCAGGCGGATGGTGCGGTCTCTGTCCGTCTCCCAGCCGAACATCCGGTTCATCACTTCGATATTGCCGAACAGGTTGGTCAGGAGGCGGTGATTGGGCTTGCCCTTCACACGGGGAAAAAGCGCCGGGCAGCCACCGTCCATCAATTTTTGCAATCCGGTGAGTTCAAGGTCCGGATTGATTTCCGCTTCGCTCTCGATCAGGTCTCCGCGGGATTTCAGCCAGGCAAGCGTGCTCCGCAGGCTGCGGAGATGCGCATGGGACGCTGGCAATACGCCTTCTTCCGTTTCATCCCGCAGTGCGGCATTGCGCTCCATCGAACAGGCCTCCCGCAGGAATTGTAAAAAGCTTTGAGCCGCTTAGCGGCCGGCGCGGCTGGTATCATACATGGAAATTGCTGTGAAAGGTTTTTTCCCGCGTGTTAGGGAGGGTGATCGATTGGAGTCGCGAATGAAACCCACACGAGAACCGATGGCATTTGGCGATCTGCGCGGCTGGATCGGGGCGCTCAAAAGCGCCG
>JANWHR010000250.1 GCA_025450355.1 Micropepsaceae bacterium | reverse complement strand
CGATCGTGAGGTGGATCCGGAATGCATCGACGTGCTCCGGGCTTCACGCCTGCAACCCTGTTTCTCCCCGAGGCGCGATTCTCCATCCGTTCGTCCAAGCATGTGATAGCGCCGCAGGGCGTCGCCGGCGGTAAAGACGGCCAGACCGGCAATCTGACGGTCAATCCCGGTACATCCGAAGAAAAGCACCTGCCAACGCGCTATGCGGATTATCCTCTCAAGGCCGGTGACGTGTTCCGCCTGGAAACCCCGGGAGGAGGCGGCCTCGGCGACCCGTTTGAACGCGATGCCGAGGCGGTTTTGAATGACGTGATTCAAGGTTATGTGTCGATCGAAAAGGCGGCATCGGATTATGGCGTCGCGCTGGTCGAGACGGCCCGGGAAGGGCAGATCGATCTGGAGGCGACCATGCATTTGCGCGCGGCGCGCCGCGGAAAGGGTTTGGAATGAGCGTGACCAGGACGGGAATCATCGGGTTGGGCGCCATGGGATTTCAGATGGCGCGGCACATGGTGAACAGGGGATTCGCCGTCACCGGTTATGACGTCGCGCCGGATGCTGTCGCCCGTGCAGCCGACGCGGGGGTGAAGATTGCGGCCAATGCCGCCGAAGTGGGCGCCCACTCCGAAGTCGTGATCGTCATGGTCGCGACGGACCATCAGGTCGGGGACGTCGTCCTGCGTTCTGGGCTGCTTGACCGGCTTTCGCCCGGCGCGGTGATCTGCGTCTCAAGCTCGACTTCACCGGAAACGGCGCGCGAGCTGGAAAAAGTCTGCGCCTCCCGTGGCATTGGAAGCCTGGATACGCCCGTCGTGCTGGGACAGGAAGCGGCCGATTCGGGCACACTGACCGTATTCTGCGGCGGCCGGCCGGAAGCGTTGGAAAAAGCGCGCCCGGTGCTTGCTTCATTTGGCGCCAACGTCATGCATGTCGGCGCGAGCGGCATGGGACAACTGACCAAAACCGCGAATAACATGCTGCTGTGGGCCTGCATGGCGGCAAATTTTGAAGTCCTGGCAATGATGAAGCGAATGGGCGCGGACGTTCCAAAGCTGATCGCGGCGCTGCAGCATTCCAGCGGTGCGAACTGGTCTCTGGAAAAATGGGGCCGCAGCACCGGAAAATGGGCCGAAAAGGACATGGATGTCGCGCTCGATCTCGCGCAACATGCAAAAGTGCCGCTTCCGCTCGCGGCCCTGGTCGATCAGCTGATGAAGGGCATCAATCAGGAGACGATGAAGGCGCTGCTGGCGTGACCGGTAAAGGTGCTGAAATGCCGAAATTCCTGAAGCGGCTGGCGGCCGCGGCAGTTGCCCTGGCGGGTGCGGCGATGCTCGCCGCTGCGGCTCCGGCGCCAAAGCTGATCCCGATCAAGGTCGCCTACGACGGCTATTCCATGACCACTGCGCCGATGAACTATGCCGTGCAGAAGGGCATTTTCCGCAAATACGGACTGGACGTAACACTCGTATATATCGACGCCGGTTCGACGCTGTCGCAGGCCGTCGTCGGCGGCTCGGTGAAAATTGCGCAGAACGGTTATTCACCCGCCGCCGCCGCCGCCGTGCAGGGCGCGGATATCGTTTTCATCGGAGGTATCTCAAATCAACTTCCGTTTCAGCTGGTGGTGAAGCCGGGAATCAACTCCGCGGCCGCGTTGAAGGGAAAGAAGATCGCGATTTCGCGTTTCGGCTCCTCCTCCGACGTCGCGGCGACCTATGCACTCCAGAACCTGGGCCTCAAACGCAATGATGTGATTCTGCTGCAGCTGGGCGGCGAAGGTACACGGACCGCGGCGATGCTCTCCGGACAGATTGACGGTTCGTTCGAACAATATCCGCGCACCGGCGAGCTCGAAGAAAAGGGCTATCATGTGCTCGTGGATTGCCTCTCCATCGCGGCCGATTATCCGAACACGTCCTATGTCTCGAGCCGGGATTTTGTGAAAAAAAATCCCGAAATCGTCAAACGCTTCATGATGGGAATCTCGGAGGGCATTCACGACTTCCGGGCCGACAAGGCGGACGCGCTGAAATACACCGCTGCCTTTCTCAAGGCGCCAGCAGGTCCCGCTCTGTCGAAAGCCTATGACATCTACACCGCCAGGGTTTACCCCGACATCCCGCGGCCGAGTTTGAAGGGCATTGGCCTCGTGCTCGCGCAACTGCGCAAGACCATTCCCGCCGCCGCCGGTTTCCGGCCGGAACAGCTCGTTGATACCGAACCGCTGGACCAGTTGGAGCGCGAAGGCTTTTTCGCCAAACTGCAGTGACGGAAGACGTTAATCAGCGGAACCGCGAGAAGCTGCGGGCCCGCGGCGTCCGGCTGGACTACTGGAACGAACGCACCAGGCGCCGCCTGGAAATCCTCGCAGGAATTGATCTCACCGTTCGCGAAGGCGAGCTGGTTGCGATCGTGGGGCCCAGCGGCTGCGGGAAATCGACCTTCCTCGCCGCGGTGGATGGCCTGGTCAAGCCGAACGCGGGCGCAATTGAAGTGGATGGAAATCCCGTGATCGCGCCGGGACATGACCGCGCCATGGTGTTTCAGCAGGATTGTCTCTTCCCGTGGCGCACGGTTCTGAGGAATGTGAGCTATGGCCTGGAATTGCGGGGGGAGCTTTCGCGGCATGAAATCCGCAAGCGGGCCGAATCGCTGATCGAACTTGTGGGTCTCACGGGTTTTGCCGACAGCTATCCGCATGAACTTTCGGGTGGAATGCGGCAGAGGGTGAATATTGCACGGGCGCTTGCTCCGCATCCGGAGCTTCTGCTGCTGGATGAACCTTTCGCATCGCTGGACGCGCAAACCCGCGATTTCATGCAACTCGAACTGTTGAAGATTCTGGCGCGCACCGGCACCACCGCCCTGTTCGTTACGCATCAGATTGACGAAGCCGTTTTCCTTGCCAATCGGGTTGCGGTGTTTTCCGCCCGTCCCGCACGTATCAAGCAGATCGTCGAGGTGGACCTTCCGCCGCAACGCAGCCTGGAAATGAAGCTCTGGCCCCGCTTCCGCGAACTGCAGGATGAGATCTGGCGCTCGATCTATCAGGAAACCATTCATCTCACGGCTGCCGAATGACCATCGAACCCGCCGCCGAGGTCCTGATTCTTGAAGCCGCCGAACCGGCGGAGCGGCGCGTGGGCTTGCGCGGTGAGGGTGCCATTCTGGGCACCGTATCGGTGGCCGGGTTTCTGCTGTTGTGGCAGACCTCGGTTGCCATGGGCTGGATCGCGCCGCTCTTCGTCAGCTCGCCTGCGCGCATTCTGGTCACGGGCTTTGGCATGTTCCGCGACGGCAGCATCTATCCTGATCTCGCGGTCAGCGGCGAGGAATTCATTCTTGGCTTCGGGCTTGCCGCTCTTGCGGGAATTCCACTCGGCATCCTGATGGGCTGGTATTACCGGCTGAACGCCGTCCTCGACCCCTTCGTCAACGCGCTTTACGCCACCCCGCGCATCGCCCTGATGCCGCTGATCATCATCTGGTTCGGCGTCGATCTTTCGGCGAAGATTGCGATCATTTTTTTGTCCTCGGTATTTCCGGTGCTGGTCAGCACCATGACCGGCGTACGGACCATTGATCGCGACTTCATCAGGGTGGCGCGCTCGTTTGGCGCCACCGACCGCCAACTGTTCCGGACGGTGGCATTGCCGTCATCGGTGCCCAATCTGCTGACGGGGCTGCGCCTTGGGCTCGGGCACGCTTTGATCGGCATTGTGGTTGGCGAAATGTATGGCGCGTCTGCCGGGATCGGATTCATGATGCAAACCGCCGGCGCCACATTCCAGACCGACAAAGTCATGGTCGGAATCGCACTGATCGCCGCGGCCGGAATGGCCATGACCCGGCTGTTGAAAGCTTTGGAAAAACGCTTCGACGCCTGGCGGCCCGACCACCATTTGTAGGCATCCCTCCGGATGCACAAGAGACTGTTTCTCGCGAAACACCCGTGGTCCCTTATTATAGTAGCGATTGACTCCCGGCCCGCGCCTGCGGATGCTCCCGCAAATCCGGAATGGGAGATCAGGCCATGTTGAACCGTCGCACCCTGTTGTCCGGCGTCGCGGCAGCCGCTGCCACTGTAAGCATAGGCCGTTCCGTCCGCGCGGCAGCACCGGCCTATGATCTGGTGGTCAAAGGCGGCCGGGTTATCGATCCGTCGCGCGCTCTCGACGCCACAATGGATATCGCCGTGGCGAATGGGAAGATCGCAGCCGTAGCGGCGGACATTCCCCCCGGCGCCGCCGAAGTGGTGGATGCGCGTGGCAAGCTGGCCGTTCCCGGCCTGATCGACATCCACACGCACACGGGCCGTTTCAAGGAAGGTCCCGGTCTCGTGCTCAAGGACGGCGTCACCGGCTGGATCGACGCGGGCTCGCAGGGTGCAGACCATATCGAGGATACGATTGCGGTCGCCAGGTCCGCGCCACAGCAGGCGCGGGTGCTGATCAACATCGGCCGCGCCGGCATCATCCCGGAAGGCGATACAATGGACCTGAACCGCGCCAATGTGGACGCGGCGAAGGACGCCATTGCACGCAACCGCCAGATGATCGCGGGCGTCAAGGCGCGGCTGTCGCGCGACGTGGCCGGACCAAATGATTACGAAGTTTTGCGCCGCGCCCAGCAGGTTGCCACCGCCTTCAATCTGCCGGTCATGATCCACATGGGTCAGACGATCACACCGCTCGGCAAACTGATCGACCTGCTGAAACGCGGCGATATCGTGACCCACATGTACGCGCCGCCGCCCAACAGCATCGTCGATGACCAGGGCCGGATCATTCCCGAAGTCGTCGCCGCCCGCCGCCGCGGTGTCTGGTTCGATGTCGGAAACGGCCAGACCGGACACATGCGCTGGGACACGATCGATCAGATCGTCAAGGCGAATTTCTGGCCGGATACGTTTTCAACCGACTGGAATACCAACGCCCACATGACCGGCGTCATCGACCTCCCGAATTGCATGTCGAAATTTCTGATGCTTGGCATGACGCCGGCGCAGGTGATTGCAGGCGCAACCGTGAATGCCGCCAAAATTTTCCCGGTGTTTCGCGGCCGCGGCACGCTGGCCGTGGGAGCCCCGGCGGATATTGCCGTACTCGACCTCCGGAACGGCGACTTCGACTTTCTGGACAATTTCAACAACACGCGCACCGGCCATCAAAGGCTGTTCCCCGCCGGCACGATTCTGGGCGGCAAATACACGATGGCGTAGAGTCAGATTATTACGCGGATTTCGGCCCACTCCATGTCCGTCAACGACAGGCTTCGCCGCGCTGCAGCACTCGAAGCAAGCGGCCAAAGTGAAGGCGCGGCGGCGTTTTGCCGTGGGTTGCTGAGTCAAACGCCTCGCGATCCGGACGTTCTGAACGCGCTGGCGCTGATCGAGAAGCGGCGGGGAAACGCGGCCGAGGCCGAGTCTCTGTTGCGCAAGGCCATTGCCGCGGCTCCCGGGAGTCCGGAACTGCACAACAATCTGGCCAATGTCCTGCATTCAGCCGGTCGTCTTGCCGATGCGGAATCAAGCTACCGCCGCGCGATTGCGCTCAAGCCGGACTTCGTTGAAGCGCATTACCATCTTGGTCTCACGCTGGAAAAGAGAGACCGGGTCCAGGATGCGTTGGCGGCACATTCGGCTGCCGTATCGTACAATCGCCTGTTTGCGCCGGCGCTGACGCGCATTGGCGTGCTTCTCCTCGATGACGAACAGTTGGCACAGGCTCTGGACGTGCTCGAGCGCGCTGTTGCCGCGAATCCTGATTTCGTTGACGCACATTTTCACCGCGGCCGGGTTTTGGTCCGGCTCGGCAGGCACGACGAAAGTATCGCGGCATTTCAATGCGCCTTAACGCTTGCGGCCCACCGGATTGAAATCCGGATCGCGTTGGGCAACTGCCTGCGTGATGCCGGGCGGATTGAGGAGGCATTGGCAACCTATCGCGCGGTGCTGGAAATTGCTCCAGGCCGCGCCGATGTGCACGCGGAATATGCCCGGTTGGCGCATGAGCAGGGCCAGCCGAACCCGTTCGGGACGTTTGCAGCCGCCCGCCGGAACGCACCCGCCGATCCCGAGCTTCTGCTGACGGAAGCACATTTGCGGTTTCGCAACGGCGAAATTGATGTCGCGGAAGAGTTGCTGCGCGATGCGGAAACGGTGGCGCCATCGCGCGCCGATGTTCTGACGTTTATCGGAACGGTGTTGACCGAACGGAAGCGATTTGCCGATGCGGTAGCGTATTTTGAGCGTGCCATTGTGGTGGATCCGGCGTCGCCTGTTCTGCGGGATCAATTCGGATTTGCGCTGTTGAGTGCCGGCGATTTCGCAAACGCGCGGCGGCAGTTTGAACGCGCGCTCCGGATGAATCCCTCCGGGCAGTCGGCGCTCGCCGGACTTGTGCTGGCCCTTCGCGAGCAAGGTGACCCGCGCTACCGGGAACTCGCGGATTTCGACCGGTTCGTAAGGGTTTACGATATCAGCACTGCCCCGGGATTCGAGACGGGAGAATTTCTTGATGTTCTGGCCGCCGAGTTGCGCGAGGTGCACTGCGGCCGATTCGAACCGCTCGATCAGACACTGCGCGGCGGCACGCAGACACTGGGCGATCTCTTCGCCCGGCGGTCTCCAGCTGTCGCGGGGCTGCGCCGCGCGATCGCCGAAAAACTCGCCGGCTATGTCCAGTCGATCACCAGCGGTTTCCCGAACATGGTTATGGCGCGCCAATCT
>JANWHR010000249.1 GCA_025450355.1 Micropepsaceae bacterium | reverse complement strand
CCGGGTGCTGCGAGTTCAAACGGATGAAACGCATCTCCTGGCCATGGCGATAGACAAAAGTGATGTGATCTTTCCCCGGGAGAAACTCGAGCAGAAAATCCCAGAACACATAGGGTACACCACCGGGCCAGCACTGGTTGCTCGGCGTCTCATAACCTGTTCCGTGCAACGACATATCGCCGAAGTGCTTCACGATCTCGGCTGCCTGCGGTTTCAAAACGGGATTATGCCAATTGCCCACCAGCCGCTGGAAATTTGCACGGCCATCGGGGCGCCGCGACAAGTTGGTGACCGGCCCCGGACCCGACGCCGGAGGTTCCATTCCGGTCAGGTAGGGATGCGACCAGAGACCCGCAAAACCCTGTGGAGGATCGGGCGCCAAAACACCTCCCGACTGGGCGTTGCCGATACTGCACAACGACGCCAAAACAACCAACGCGATCACCCGCCGCCGCATGTTTCGCCTCTCAAAAATCCGCATTGTCCGCCTGCGGCACATCGGTGTCGCGGTTGGCATAATATTCGTGGAAATTCTCGGCGCATACCGCTTCGGGCCATTCGCCGAGAACATGCCGGTAGGTGACACGCGCCGACCACGGTATTGTAAAGGCGCCGGAATCCTCGACCATGATCTCAACCCGCAATCCGTTTTTAGCGGGATCTGGATCAATCGGTCCGCGGCCGTAGGGATAGGGAATCACCTCCGGATGCACTTTCATCTGTGTGGCCTGAGTCTCGCGCGCGGCCTCGCCGTCGATCAAACCGTAGCGCTCCACGACATGCAGCGCGCCGGTGTACGGCGTGCCGTACTGGTCCACCATGGCCAGCGGTCCGGTCTTCATCCCGACCGTATCGACGACCAGGGTATCGCCTTCGTAGTGACCGACCGAATCGCCCTGCCATGTCGGGGTCAGGTGCGTCGGGTGCGTTGAATTCAGGCGCACGTGGCGAACCTTGTGATCGCCGAGATAGAGCAGCAGCACTTCATCTTTCTGCTGAACGATCTGGACACCAAACTGGATCGCCAGCGTGAAGGGCGTCGGCTCGGGCCTGCACTGGTTGTGGGGATTGGCGAATGCCACACCGTCCAACGACAGCGCGCCAAGTTTTTTCAGCACTTCCGCAGATGCAGGCTTTAAAATGGGATTGGTGTAGTCGCCAAAAATCGCGCTGCCGTTCATGCTACCATTAGGCCGCCTGGAGCGGTTGACAACCGGACCGGGTCCGGAGACCGGCGGTTCGAGGTACAGCACGTCACGGCCCCAGGGGCCCGACAAATCGGGCACAGCGTTCGCTGGTGCGTCGGTGAAAAACGCGAAAAGGAGCACGCCCAATCCGGGTAAAAGCAGCCGCGCCATTAGAAGTCAGGCCTTTCCGCCCGCGGAATCGGGACCAGATTGGCATGGAACCAGTCCACGCCACCGTCCTCGGCGCACACCGACTCCGAGATCGCAACGTCGTTGCGCCGCCAGTTGTCCACCAGGGTCAACGGGCCGTTGAACGTATCCGGATCCTCCACCCGGGTAGTCACGGACAGTTTTTTCCGGTCCGCAGAGACCGTGAAGCGTTCGACGACGTGCAATTTATCGGTATGCGGAGTGTGGAAGTTGTCGATGAAATGCAGCGGGCCGCCGGCAATGCCAATGGTGTCGATGACCAGCGTATCGCCGTTTTCGTAATGGCCGATGGATTCTCCAAACCACGACGGCTTCAGATTTCGCGAATGCTTGTCCTGCAGATAGATGTGGCGGACCCAATTGTTGCGCTGCCACAGCATCAGGACTTCTTTTGGAGTCTGGATGAAATAGAGCGGCTCGATGAACAGGTCCTGTCCCGGAACGCCGCCGGGCCAGCAACGCGACTGCGCCACGAAATGCAGTTTTCGTTTGCCGCTGATCAACTCCTCATTATCCTGCTGCATCTGCCTGGCAGCCCAGCGCTTCAGGATCGGATCGCTGGTATCGGCAATCGCAGGGGTGAATTCGCCGCCGCGGTACAATCGCCCGTTCTGAATCTGGCTGTTGTACGGATAGCGGGGATCGGTCTTGATCGGCCCGTGACCCGAGCCCGGCGGTGGATCAAGAATGTAATCCCACCAGTTGATGGCCCAGGCCATTCCATCGCCGCCCAGCTTCGGGATCGCGCTCTGCCCGGTAGCTCCCCAGGCAAACGACGGTGCAAGAATCGCACAAAGATAAACTGCGCGTCTGAAATCGGGCATTGCAGTTCCCCGAAGCCTATTTCACCCAATCATAAAGCGGCTTGCCTTTGTCCACGGTATGCACGGTAAACAGGATCAGCGAACCCGGTCCAACCACCTTGAACCCGCCGTGCGGCACGTCGCGGAGATTCAGGATCGGCGCGCCCGTCGGCAGCATCGCCGGCGCCTGACCCGGGTTCTGAATCATCGCGCCCTTGACCACATAGCCCGCCTCCACGCCGTGGTGGATGTGCCGCGCCAATATCTCGCCCGGTTTGTATTCGCTGATGGAGCTGATGACCTCCATGCCCGGCGCGCCCGACAGATCGACCCGCTTCAGCTCTTTGCGCTGTGGTGAATCCTGCGATTGCGCCGGTGCGGCGAGAACGATGGCGAAGGCTGAAATGACGGCAAAGGCGGCGAGTTTCATGGCTGTTTCCTCTGGTTCAAAAATCTGGCCGGTTGGCCACGGGCATCGGGTCGTATGGTTCGTTGAAATAATTCGCATTGTTCTCCGAACATGTCTGCTCCTGCAACGGGCCGGGCGACACGCGGCGGTAGCGCTGCATCGCGTCCCATGCCGTCGTGAACGTGCCCGGATCCTCGACGTGCAGATCGACCTGCATGGTCCTGCCGCCGTCGATCATGTGAAACCGTTCGGTGACGTGCATCTGTTCCGTATGCGGAGTCCTGAACTCATCGACATAGCTGCGCGGCGTGAGGCCGATCGTGTCCACGACCAGCGTGTCGCCCTCATAATGACCGATGGAATCGCCATACCAGGATGGTTTGGCATGGGTTGCGTGCGGTACGCCGAGATACACATGCCGCACCATGTGATCGCCCTGCCAGATGATCGTAACTTCCGTCGCACTCTGGATGAAATGGACGGGCGCGACCGGATACAGCAGAAATGCCGGAACGCCCATGGGCCAGCAGTTGGAATGTTCGGAATAAAACGGATGGCCGGAAAGGACCCGCTGGTTCCAGTATGCCAAACGTTCGCGCGCCCAGGGTTGAAGAATCGGATTGGTCGTGTCGGAGACCGGAAAAGTGGAACTTTCCGATACTTTCGCGTTCGGCTGGCCGCTCAGAATCTCAACCGCATTGGGGACAAACGGGTGCGCCGGATCGGCGCTGACGGGATGCGGTCTGCCGGGGATCGGGATGTATTGCGGACCAAAGGAAATCCAGCCGGTATCACCCGTGGGCGAGAAATCCGGTGCCGCGAGTGCCGCTGCGGCGAACAGCCCCGCAAGCACTCCGGCCGCAATTCCGCTGCCTGTTCTGAGCCATATTCCGGACATGGCGCCTCCCGCCTGTTCAGAGGCCATACTAACCGCAGGAACGCTCCGGAAAAACCATTACTGCAGGTGATGCCCGGCCGAAATTCAATAGCCCACCGGACGCATGCCGGCGAATGGCGCCATATCGCTCATTGAGGCGATCAGGGCACGCACATCGGTCTCGGGGCTGCGTGTTGCGACCTGATCCAGGCTGGTCAGGATTGCCCTGCCCTGCCCGTCGGCGATGTCCATCGTGCAGGCCCTGACGCCGTCCGCATAGATTCCGCCCAGTGTTTCTTTGAGGGAACGGCCGTCATAGACAATCCGCAGGTCGCGCTTTTCCCACAGCGCGATCATCTCAGACAGATCGCGGCGAAGTCCCGCCAGTGTGCCCTGCATATGCGCCAACGACTCCGGCCGCGCATCCCTGGCGTCATTGCACAGCGATACCAGAGAGGCTTTCATCTCATACACGGGGTTGAATTTGAAACCGCCGTTGGACATGGACGCGCGGGCATATTCGAACAGGCCAAGCCCCACACCCTTGTAGCGGAACTGCGCGCCCGGGCCGTTGGCATGTGCGTTTTGCACATTGCCCGTGTATTGTTCCAGGGAATAGTCCGGGATTTCCGCATTGGCGGCGAGCACCATCGTTCCTCCGATGTAATTGCCGTCCGCCGTGCGCGTCGCGCCCACCAGTTTCAGCGGCCTGAAATTCTTGAAACCACCGCCCAGTTCCGCCGTACTTTGCCCGAATTGAAGGCCATATTGGCTGCGCGAGACGTGCTCGTCGGGATAGGCGTCCATATACAGAATCCGCCCATCCTCCGTGACGTCATAAACCAGCCCGACATGCCCGTTGATGTCATAGATCGCGGTCCCGGGCCGGATCGAACCGGGCTGGATTTTCGGCGAATAAAAATCCTGCTCCACCGGCATTTCGGCGGCGGGATTCATCCGATAGGTCGCGGTCCAAACCTGATCGTGGAGCGCTTTCAAAACCGGAACGGTGGCAATGCCGTTGCCGGTATCAATGATGTCGCGGCGCGCAAGGGCGCGGTTGGATGTTTTGGTGAATCGCAGGTCATCGCCGGTTCCCGCAATATGACTGACATAGGAAAATGGCAGACCATGCTTCGCGGCGTAATAGGCGCGCAGCATGTACACCCACTTCGCGCAATCGGCGTGGAATTCAAACGCTGCCGGATCGCTCTCGTGGTAGAGATTTGCCGCACTGCGCATGCAGCGGACGGTATTGGTACAGCCGCTTCTGGCGATCTCCGCCACGAAGTCGCCGAAGCCCTTCTCGTCGGCCGCAGTCCATTCGGTCTTTGTAATTCGCCATGGAGTGGTTTGCGCATTTGCGGTGGACACAACCGCCACCGTTCCGATTGACAGGGCGATTCCAAAGGCAAACGACAGGCGCATGAGACAAACCCCTCGAACGAACGGAGTGGGTTTTATCGAACTCGGCCTTCCTCCGCTATCGGAACAACATGAAAATTACAATTAAATCAGGTATTTAACTTAAGCGTGGCCATTGCTTTGCTCAGGGAGCCTGGGTGCATTGCAGATCGGCGGCCACCGTCAGCGGACCACTGTAGTTTTGTTTGACCTCCGCGACAGCGGCGTCGAGATCGAAATTTGCGATGTGGCTGAGGATCACCCGGCCGGGTTTTGCACTTTGCGCCATTTGCCCGACGACCGCCGGCAGCGCCTGATTGGGATTTTTTGCGCCCACGCCGATCGCCAGATGCAGAATCAGCAGATTGGCACCTCTGGCAAAGTCCGCAAAGTGCGGATTGGTCCCGTTCTGATCCGAACTGAAAACCACGGTTTTGCCCTGGGTTTCCACGCGATAGGCGAGCGTGGGCAGGTTGCCATGCGGAATGCCCAGAGCAGTGACCCTGATCCCGTCGCGGTCGAAGACCGTGGCCGGTTCGGGCCGCGTCACGTCGATGACGCTTGGCTGCAATTTGACGCCGGGCGCTTTCGAATTGGGCATCACCGAGCTTAGCACCTCGAACGCCCCGTTTCGTGGATCGAATAACCGGTCCAGGAACACGGAGAAACTCGGCGCCGCTTCATCGCCCGATGGACCCACGATCGGCAACGTGTCTTGCCGCTGGTTGCGTCCCGACCAGAGCACGCCCGGCAGGTCCGAAACATGGTCCGGATGAAGATGGCTGACGAGGATCATGGACAGGTCGCTGAACTTCGCGCCGGACTGTCCGAAGCGGACATAGGCGCCGCCGCCCGCGTCCAGCAAAATCTTTGCCTGGTTGCCGACCCACAGCAGATAGCTCGTATTTGCGCGGTCGCGCACGAAGCCCGGTGCACCAGAACCGAGCACCTGTACCGCAACGGGATTGCCGGTGCAGCTCTGCGCCCAGGCCGATGATGCCGTGAAGACAAACGCCAGAACCGTAATCATCGCGCGAAACATGAACCCCTCCCGGTGACGTCGCAGAATGCGGAATGGAACCAACTCTATCACAATGCGATTGAGGGAACCCGCGCGCAATGCGGAGTTCGGTCGAGGAGCGAGCCAGTGAGCATCAGGAACTACAGCGATCACGCTGCCAATGAGCGCACCTTTCTCGCCTGGGTGCGCACCTCGATTGCCCTCACCGCCTTTGGCTTCCTGATTGAACGCTTTGACTTGTTTCTCGATTTCGCCGTTCGCACGAATGGACCCGGACCGATCCATCCTTCGGAACTCGGCCCGATCGCCGGCCTCATTCTGATTGTTGCCGGCGTCGTGATGGTTGTCCTGTCTGCGTTGCGTTTCGTGAAGACCGCGCGAAATCGACCGGGAACAGGTCATCGCCGGAACCGGTTCACGCCTCGACATGGCGCTTGCGCGCTGCTGGCGCTGCTCGGCATCGCGCTGTTCTTCTATCTTTATCACGCGGTTGCGTCGCAAACCTGACGCCGCGGAAATGGCAGCCGGAACGAACGCCAACGCACGGCGTTCCCCGCACATCGCCTGTCTGGCCCATTCCTTATGGCAAGTTCCATTGCTCGGCGCCGCTGCTGGGGCGCGTTATCGCTGCTTTTGATGGCAACCGCCCCCCTCACCGCCCGCGCCGAATCAATTCTCGCGCCCGTGGGTCCGGTCGGGGCCTCGGAACGGCTGATCCTGTTCGATGCGCTGGCCATCATGCTGGCGATCGTCATCCCCACCATGATCGCAATCATCGGTTTTGCCTGGTGGTTCCGGGGCTCGAACAGCCGCGCGATCTATACGCCCGATTGGGCGTACTCCGGAAAACTGGAACTGATCGTCTGGTCAATTCCGACGCTGGTGATCCTGTTTCTGGGCGGACTGATCTGGCAATCGTCGCACGATCTCGATCCTTCACGGCCGCTGTCCTCAACCGTGGCGCCGCTCGATGTGCAGGTGGTCGCGCTGGATTGGAAATGGCTGTTCATCTATCCAAAGCAGGGTGTGGCGAGCGTCAACGCACTGATCGTTCCCGTCGGCGTACCAGTCCATTTCGCGATCACCTCAGCCACGGTTTTCAACGTGTTCTTTGTTCCCAGGCTAGGCAGCCAAATCTATGCCATGAACGGCATGGTGACGCAGCTGAACCTGCAGGCGGACAAGCCAGGCAGCTACCTTGGCCTCTCGGCGCAGTTCAGCGGCGACGGCTTCCCCGGCATGATGTTCAGCCTGGTATCGCTGACCGCAGGGCAATTCGCGGAATGGATCGCGACCGCGCGCAGCACCGGACCGGCTCTCAACGATGCTGCCTATCGCGGCCTGTTGCGGCAATCACAGAATGTCCGGCCCTACACCTACCGCAGCGTTGCGGCAGGGCTGTTTGACCGCATCACGCGGCTGCAATTTCCGCCCGGCGAGGGACCGGGCGGCCCCAACCCCACCGTCCGGGCTTTTGGCGGCAAATGAGCTTCTTCGGCAAACTCACCTGGCAGGCAATCCCGTTCGACCAGCCGATCCCGCTCGCCGCCGGGACGACCGTGATCGCAATTGTGCTCGCCGTCCTCATCTGGATCGTCGCGGCAGGCCATCTGCCGTACCTGTGGCGGGAATGGATCACCAGCGTCGATCACAAGCGCATCGGCGTGATGTATTGTTTTCTCGGCCTGCTGATGTTGCTGCGCGGGTTTATCGACGCGCTGATGATGCGCTCGCAACAGGCGCTGGCGTTCAACGCGCCGGGGTTCCTGCCGCCGGAACATTACGACCAGGTTTTCTCCGCACACGGCACGATCATGATTTTGTTCGGCGCGATGCCGTTCATCATTGGCCTGATCAATTTCGTCGTGCCGCTGCAGCTGGGCATACGCGATGTTGCGTTTCCCACCCTGAATTCGGTGAGTTTCTGGTTGACGGCGACCGGTGCGCTGCTGATTAACCTGTCGCTGGTGATCGGCGAATTCGCGCGCACCGGCTGGCTGCCCTATCCACCGTTGAGCGAGCTGCGCTATTCGCCCGGCGTCGGTGTCGATTATTACCTCTGGGCGGTGCAGATTTCCGGCGTCGGTACGCTGCTCACCGGCATAAACTTCGTCACCACAATCCTGAAGACGCGCGCTCCCGGCATGACCTACATGCGGATGTCAATGTTCTGCTGGACCGCGCTTGCCACCTGCCTGCTCATCGTTGCGGCATTCCCGGTGCTCACCGCGACGCTCGCGATGCTGATTCTGGATCGCTATCTGGGTTTTCATTTCTTCACGATCGCGGCGGGCGGGAACGCCATGATGTTCATCAATCTGATCTGGGCCTGGGGACATCCGGAGGTTTACATTCTGGTGCTTCCTGCCTTCGGCATTTATTCGGAAATCATCCCAACCTTTTCTGCAAAAGCCCTGTTCGGCTACCGCTCGATGGTGGCCGCGACGCTGGTGATTTGCCTCGTCTCATTCCTGGTGTGGCTGCACCATTTCTTCACCATGGGCGCGGGTGGCGATGTCAACTCCGCCTTCGGGATTGCCACGACCATTATCGCCGTCGGAACCGGAGTGAAAATCTACAATTGGCTGTTCACCATGTATGGGGGGCGAATCCGTTTCACGACGCCAATGCTGTGGTCGCTGGGCTTTATGGTGACCTTCATCATTGGCGGAATGACCGGCGTTCTTCTCGCGGTGCCGCCGGCCGATTTTCTGCTCCACAACAGCATGTTGCTGGTCGCGCATTTACACAATTGGATAATCTGCGGTGTGGTGGTTGCGGCCTTT
>JANWHR010000248.1 GCA_025450355.1 Micropepsaceae bacterium | reverse complement strand
GGCGCAACGCGGCATCGTCTATATCGACGAAGTCGACAAGATCAGCCGCAAGTCGGACAATCCGTCGATCACCCGCGACGTCTCCGGCGAGGGCGTTCAGCAGGCTCTGCTGAAGATCATGGAAGGCACCGTTGCGAGCGTGCCTCCCCAGGGTGGGCGCAAACATCCGCAGCAGGAATTTTTGCAGGTCGATACGACGAATATTCTGTTCATCTGTGGCGGCGCGTTTGCCGGTCTCGACAAGATCATTTCGTCCCGCACACAGGGCACCTCCATGGGATTCAGCGCCAACGTGCGGGCGGCGGACGAACGCAGCCAGGGGCAGGTCCTGAGAGAGGTAGAGCCGGAAGACCTGCTGAAATTCGGGCTCATTCCGGAGTTCATCGGGCGGTTGCCGATTCTGGCGACGCTGGAAGATCTGGACGAACGCGCCCTGATTGAAATTCTGACACGGCCAAAGAATGCTCTGGCAAAGCAATATCAGCGCATGTTCGAAATGGAAGGCGTAAAACTCCGCTTCCACGAAGAGGCGTTGAACGCCATTTCGCGCAAGGCAATCCAGCGCAAAACGGGCGCCCGCGGGCTGCGCTCAATCCTGGAAGGCATTCTGCTGGAAACAATGTTCGAGCTTCCCAGCCTCAATGCGGTGCAGGAAGTCGTCATCACGCCGGATGTCGTGGAAGGCAGGGCGCGTCCGCTCTACACCTACAGCGACAAAGCCCAGATGCGCGAGCAAAGCGCGTCCTGAGATCCGGGACGCCAGACTCCAATCAGGTCAGAATGAAATGTCAGTTGCGCGGCGGCGCTGCGGTTTCAATGTTCCGCGGCCGGATAACCCAATCCCGACAATCGCTGTCACAGACGAGATGCGCACAGGTTTTGGGACCGCTCTTCAGGCGAAGGTGTGACAGTTCGCATTCTCCGAGCCACCCGAGTTGGTTAAGGCGGTCAACGGTCTCGCTGAGTACTTCCACCACGAGATGCGGCCGAAACTCCAGGATCGCATCCTGGAGGGCGTCGAGAAGTTCGGGTTCGTATCCCTCCACATCGATTTTCAGCAGAACCTTCGGATAGCGCTCCAGCAGAGCTACGATGTGTTCCGGTCCGCGTACTTCCACTTGCGTAGTGGCAATGGACGTTGAGAAAAGACCAGCGAAACTCCGCACCAGACTACCATTGGTCAGATGACCTTCCGGTTCAAAGAATTCCATCGTACCCGAACGCTGGCCGACTGCGGCACGTTGGGCCGTCACATGCTTGCAGCCGTTTGCGGCAAGGTTTGCCGAAAGCCGCTCGAAGGCTTTGGGTGAAGGTTCGAAACAGAAAATATTGTGCGGGCGTGGGTGGGCCGATGTTTTTGCCAGCGCATCAAAAAACACCGTGTACATGCCGACGTTCGCGCCGATTTCGATGATTGCGTCGTATTGGCCGGCTTCTCTTTCCAACCACTCAAAGACCTCGGATTCGTAATCCATGCGGTTCCGGAATAGCGCCGACTGATCGGCCTCTCCGATATGGGGGATCAGTCGAATTTTTGTCCGGGAGCCAACCGTCACCGGTAATGGCCGATAGCTCATGTGTGGCCAATTGATTGAGGGATGGCAGGCGAGCGCCTCTACCCTGCGGGCGACCGGCGAAGGCAAGGCCCTTCTCGAGAGGAACGACAAAGTCTGGAAATACAACCTGCTAAGCCGCTTACTGCGGGCGATATACCGCTGGAGCCAGATTGTGGCCCAGGCAACGGCCCGCTTCACTTGCACCGGGACTGCCCTACAGCAGATTTACGATCCCGCTCCAGAATTGCGTCCCTTTCGACGTATCGACATCGTATTTGCGGGCAAAAGTAAGCATCCCATCTGCGCCGATGCGATAGACCGTGAGGCCGGCACTCAGATTCGCAACCGAATCGCCGTCGCGAATCAGCAGCGGTTCAATGCTCGCGGCGATCAGCAGTTTGCCGGAAGGATCGACAGCAAAGGTGCGAAGCTGAATGCCTCGCCCGTCGATGGTCTGGATCAGCGTGGGTTCGCCTGTGTTCTGATCGATCGCCCACACTGCCATATTGTTTTCGCCGCCGCCGAAGACCTTCTGCCCACGGAAATCCACGACATTGGCGTTGCGGTTGGCCTGGTACAGAAAGCGTCCGTTGGGGTGGACGTGGAGCGTGCCGGCGCCCTGGCCCGGATGCAGATGTTCCGGATCGGCCAGCGAGTTCTTCATGAACAGCGGATCTGCGCTCAAGGTGCCATCGGCATTCAGCCGGTAGGTGTACAGCCGGTTCTGCCGTTCCAGAGAGATGTACACGAACGGAAGTGCCGGGTGAAAATCGAGATGGCGCGGGCCAAAGCCATAGCCATTGTTTGGCGCAAGCGATTGCAATTTAGTCAGTTGCCCGTCCGCAAACGAGAACACCTTGAGTGCCCCCGGGTCCTCACGGTGGCTTTTGGTGGGATTGTTGCCGCGTGTGACCAGAATTGCCGTGCGATTGTCCGGCGTAGTGCGGATTTGATGCGCGTAGATTCCGGTATCCGGCGGCACTCGCTGAGCGACCAATTCGCCGATGGCGCCATCGCTGTTCAGCCGGTTCACCGTGATATTGCTCGGCTCATTGTATGCGATCAGCAAGAACTGACCGGAGCGGTCCACACTGGTGTGGATGGGCCGCGACGGCAGGCGAATCGATCCGTGCGGCGACAACGCGCCATCGGCCCCAACGCGGAACGCACTGGCGACATGGGTATCGCCCTTCGCGGCGTCGCCGCCACCGGGCTCCCCGTTGCTGCTGACGGCATAGAAATACCGGCGCGACGGATGCGGCCAGGCATATTGGACATTTGCCGGTAACTGGACCGATGAGCGGCGCGTGAGCGTCGCGGTATCGGCATCGACGCCATAGAGCGTCAATTCGGGTCCGACGCTTGCATAAAATGCGAATCGCGGGCTGGCGGCGCTGGCCCAGGAACGCCCCGAGACGGCGAGCCCGCTCGCGAGCATGGCGCTGAATGTCCGGCGGTTCATGGCTTTGCCCCGTTGCGGTGTCCGCCTGCATCATGGCCGAGGGAAGAGGGCTTGGTAAAGCCGCGGCAAAGGCGGATTAACCCACAACAGTTAAGCGTTCCATGGGAGCCGACACACAATCAGCCTTGAATCTCCCGGTTTGGGGGGCCACTTTTAGCGTCGGGTGGCCGGCCCGTTTGGGCGCCCATCCGGAATGCCGTGTGCCGTCCGGGGCACGGAAAATCAACCCGATCCACTTCGAAGCTTTTGGGGACGGGCAGGGAGTGCGCAATGTCTGAATCGAGTTCTTCTGCCGATCCCGTGCAGCCGCAAGCGCCGGAGGGCCAATTGGCCGCGGTGCTGCCACTCCGGGATATTGTTGTTTTTCCGCACATGATCGTGCCGTTGTTCGTCGGCCGCGAAAAATCCGTTCGCGCCCTCGAGGAGGTCATGTCCGAGGAGAAGCAGATTGTGTTGCTGACGCAGAAGAACGCCGGGGAAGATGATCCTTCGCCCGATGGCCTCTATCGCGTGGGCACGCTTGCGACCGTGTTGCAGCTGTTAAAGCTGCCGGATCAGACCGTCCGTGTGCTGGTCGAGGGCAAGTCGCGTGCGCGCGTGAAGGCCTTCTCGCCGCGCACAGATTTCTTCCAGGCGCTCATGGAGCCGATCGCCGATCAGCCGGGCAACCCGCAGGAACTCGAGGCGCTGGTCCGTTCGGTCAAAACGAATTTCGAGAGCTACATCAAGCTGAACAAAAAGGTCCCCGCGGAAACGCTCGCTTCGGTTTCGCAAATTGAGGATCCGGCCAAGCTCGCGGACACGGTGGCCTCGCACCTCACGGTGAAGATTCCCGATCGCCAGCAATTGCTGGAAACGCTG
Organism: Micropepsaceae bacterium; assembly: GCA_025450355.1. Classification (GTDB taxonomy): domain Bacteria; phylum Pseudomonadota; class Alphaproteobacteria; order Micropepsales; family Micropepsaceae; genus CAIYRG01. Next base: position 1,368 of record JANWHR010000248.1, on the reverse strand, counting down.
AACACCGTCGAGCGGCTGGAGCGCGTGCTTGCGCTCATCGAAGGCGAAATTGGTGTGTTGCAGGTCGAGCGCAAAATCCGCTCGCGCGTGAAGCGCCAGATGGAGAAGACGCAGCGCGAGTACTACCTGAATGAACAGCTGAAGGCGATCCAGAAGGAATTGGGTGAAGGCGAAGAAGGCCGCGACGAACTCGCCGAGCTGGAAGAGCGCATCAAGAAGACCAAGCTTTCCAAAGAGGCCCGCGAAAAAGCGCAGGCCGAACTAAAGAAGCTGCGCTCGATGAGTCCGATGTCGGCTGAAGCCACCGTCGTGCGCAACTATCTCGACTGGATGCTGTCGCTGCCCTGGGGGAAGAAGTCCAAAATCAAGAAGGACATCGGTCTCGCGGAAGCGGTGCTGAACGAGGATCATTACGGCCTCGACAAGGTCAAGGAACGGATTCTGGAATATCTCGCGGTCCAGTCACGCGCCGGCAAAATGCGGGGACCCATCCTGTGCCTGGTCGGTCCTCCGGGCGTGGGCAAGACTTCGCTGGGCAAATCAATTGCGCGGGCGACCGGCCGCGAATTCGTCCGCATGTCGCTGGGCGGTGTGCGCGACGAAGCCGAAATCCGCGGTCATCGCCGCACCTATATCGGCTCCATGCCAGGCAAGATCATTCAATCCATGAAGAAGGCCAAGTCGGCGAACCCGTTGTTCCTGCTGGACGAAGTTGACAAGCTTGGCGCCGATTGGCGCGGCGATCCTTCGGCAGCGCTGCTGGAGGTGCTGGACCCGGAGCAGAATCACTCCTTCAACGACCATTACCTGGAGGTTGATTTCGACCTTTCCGACGTGATGTTCATCACCACGGCCAACACTCTGCGTATGCCGCAGCCGCTGATGGACCGCATGGAGATTATCCGCATCCCCGGTTACACGGAGGACGAAAAGGTCGAGATCGCAAAGCGGCACCTTTTGCCCAAGCAGTTGGAAGCTCACGCGCTGAAGGACAGCGAGTGGTCGATCACCGACGCGGCCTTGCGTGATCTGATCCGCTATTACACGCGGGAAGCGGGCGTGCGGAATCTTGAGCGCGAACTCGCCAATCTGGCGCGCAAGGCGGTCAAGGACAGTGTTTCCGGCAAAGCGCAGCGCCTCGACCTGACGGCCGAAAATCTGGGTGACTATGCGGGTGTTCAGAAGTTCCGCTATGGCGAGATCGAAGGCACCGATCAGGTCGGCGTCGTGACCGGTCTGGCATGGACCGAAGTGGGCGGCGAAACGCTGACCATTGAATCCGTGATGGTGCCAGGCAAGGGACGCTTCCAGGCGACGGGCAAGCTCGGCGACGTGATGAAGGAATCGATCGATGCGGCGCGCTCTTAT
>JANWHR010000247.1 GCA_025450355.1 Micropepsaceae bacterium | reverse complement strand
GGCGGGCGTACCGGCCCATTGCGGAATGCCCGCAAGCGTGAGCCCGACGCAGAGGCAAAGGAACATCAACACCATGACGGCATTAAGCCGGAACGACGCCAGCATCAACGTGAGCGCGATGAAAGCGAAGGAGATGTAAAAGTATCCCATGATCGCCGCCGTGTTCGCGTCGTCCGGCAGATAATGGCCCAACTGCAGCCCCTGGAAACCTGCGAGGACGGCAAAAAAGGCGCCAAAGGTGCAGAAGAACGTCGCACCCAGAACATTGGCGCGGCGATAGGCGTACAGCCCGGCGATGAACTGGGCGATGCCCGAGAAGATCGCGAACATCGGCAACAGCCCCATCCTCGCGCCCGTCGGGAACAGGGCGATCACCACGCCCATGATCCAAATCCCGGTGGCAAACGCCCACAGCCCCATGGGCGACGGATCGCCGACGGTTGCGGCGGCGCGGTCCTCCAGCGCGGTGATTTCGGTATCATCCATTTGCGAGACGACCGGACCTGCCTTGGTCCAGCTCTCGTGTCTTTGTCGCAAACTCGTTACTTCAGCCATTGCAGCCTCCTTCCCCCTTGCGCCCAACCGGCACGGGAAATTATTCGGGGCGCTTTCCGCCCCTCTTGATTCCGGGAACGGTACGGAAAGGGCGGAGTTCCCAGGGGTTGCACATTTGTGCGTGTACGGATGACTGGTCACTTCATCTTGTTCCAAAAGTCCATTCCACGGCTCAGGTGCTGCCGCAAAAGTGCCGCCTTCGGCACGTCGATGGCGCGCCGCGAAGGCGGAAAACCCGCAGTCCAGGCAACGGCGAAGCAAATCAGGGGCGGATGCGCACCGGGATGGCTTTTCCGGCCGGGGTCATCGATTCCTGATCGTGGTACCAGAGGGGCAGCAGACCGTTCAGCTCCGGATAATAGCCGGCGATGCAACCTTCGGGCAGGTCAAAGGGGGTGACGGTCAGACCGGAAATCTGCCGTTCGATGCCATCTTCTGCGTCGCTGATGAGACTGGCGATCTGCCCTTCCTTCAGTCCGGCATGGCGGATATCGACCGGATTCATCAGAAGAACGTCGCGCGTTCCTTCGATCCCGCGCATGCGGTCGCTGTATCCGTAAATCGTGGTGTTGAATTGATCGTTGCTGCGCAGCGTGATCAGCCGGTACCGCCCGGGGGCGTCGCCGACACCCATGGCGGACAGTTGTTTCGGCGTGGTGAATTCGGCCTTTCCGCTTTTGGTTTTCCAGATCCGCTCGCGCGCACTGTTGCCCTTGTAAAATCCGCCGGGAGTAAACAGGCGCTGGTTGAACTCGTGGAACATGCCGGGATAAGTCTGTTCGATCAGATCACGGATTCGGGCGTAATCGGCGGTCCATTCGTCCCACTGAAGCCTGGGATTGGGCGCCACGGTGGCTTTGGCAAGACCCGCGACGATCGCGGCTTCCGATTTGAGATGTTCGCTTGCGGCTTTGTGCTTGCCCACCGAGCCGTGAATGCAGCTCAGGCTGTCCTCGATACTGACCGCCTGCGGTCCGCCCGCCTGTAAATCTTCCTCGCTGCGGCCGAGACAGGGAAGCAGATACGCAATCTCGCCGTTCACCAGGTGACTGCGATTGAGCTTTGTTGCGATCTGAACCGTCAGCCGCATTTTGGTCCAGGCCTGTTCCATCGCATCCCGTTCGGGAATGGCGCGCACGAAGTTCCCACCTAGCCCGATGAAGGCTTTGAAGCGGCCCGCGCGGATGCCCTCGCAGGCTTCGACGGTGTTGACGCCTTTGTCACGCGGTGGATCGAAACCGAACAGCGCGGCAATGCGGTCCAGCGGCACCAATTCCGGTTTTTCGCTGATCCCCACCGTGCGCTGGCCCTGCACATTGGAATGGCCGCGGATGGGTGAAATTCCCGCACCTTCCCGGCCGATATTGCCCTTCATCAGCAGCAGATTCAGCAACAGGCCAATATTGTCGAACCCGTGCACATGCTGGGTCAGGCCCATTCCGTAAATGCCAATGACGCGATCGGCACCGGCATAGACCTGGGCTGCCGCTTCGAGCTGGCTGCGCGATAATCCGCATTCCGCCTCGATTTCCTGCCAGGCCGTATTGCGGATTTTTTTCGCGAATTCCTCGAACCCTGCCGTGTGATGCTGGATGAAGTCCACGTCGAGCACACGCCGGCGGCCTTCCGCCTTTGCCACGTCATCCGCCGCGAGCACGTGCTTGCACATCCCGAGCAAGCCCGCGATATCGCCGCCGGCCCTGACCTGATGATATTGGCAGGAAATTTCGGTCGAACTGCCGGTCAACATCTGCGCCGGATTCTGCGGGTTGACAAATCGCTCCAGGCCCTTTTCCCGGATCGGGTTGAAGGTGACGATCTTCACCCCCCGTTTGACGCATTCCTGCAGCGTGTGCAGAAAGCGCGGACTGTTCTGGCCGGTGTTCTGGCCGAAGAAGAAGATCGCATCGCATTTGCTGAAATCTTCCAGAACGACGGTTCCCACGCCTGCGCCGATGAGCTTCTTCAGCGCGACCGACGTGGTTTCGTGGCACATATTGGAACAGTCGGGCAGATTGTTGTGCCCATAGACGCGGGCAAACAGCGCAAACAGGTAAGCAGTTTCCAGGCTGGCCCGCCCCGAGGTGTAGAACACCGTCGCTTTCGGATCGAGCGCGCGAAGTTCCGCACCAATCGCCGCGAAGGCATCGTCCCATTCACAGGGTACATATTTGCCGGAAGCCGAATCCAGGCGCATCGGATGGGTGAGCCTGCCCTGGTGCTCCAGATCATGGTCCGTCCAATTGCGCAATTCCGCGATTGTGTGCTCCGCAAAGAATTCCGGGGTGCAGCGCCGCGGCGTGAGTTCCCACAGGGTCGCCTTCGCACCGTTCTCGCAAAATTCGAGGCGATGATGATCGGCTGGTTTGGTCCAGGCGCAGGACACGCACATGAAACCACCGGGCTTGTTCTGACGCGCAAGCGTTTCGACCACCGATGGTCTGTCCGATTCGTCGCCGAAAATCCGGCTGATGCCTCTCAGAGATCCCCAACCGCCGGCAGGGCCGTCGTAATGGGCCGTTTCTTCTCCGTCCGTCGCCATCTTTGTCTCCCTGATGACCGGCCACGCGTCCCCCAAACGCGCGGAACCGGGTGGCGCCGATCCGCAGAACGCCGTTCCACTGCGCACGTTCCGGCCTTATCTCGCGGCGGGTCAGGAAGGACGGAGGTTTCTGGCGAAGCAGGACCACAAGCCGTTTTATTATTGTTGCCTGTGGTCCTGTTCTGTCTCTGGAGAGACCCCGAGAGACATCACTGCTACGCGATGCTCTGACCCGCGTTCGTTCACTTCGCGCGTGTGTCGAGCACACCTGTTTCCGGCTGCGCGTTCCGGCACGCGGCTGAACGAGCATACCGATCCTGACGAGCACATCTGAGCCTCGGAACCGGCGATCCAGGTAACATTTGTCTGCCCTCACCGCAGCGCAGGAACGAGTCGGAATCCTTTGAGTTGACCGGGGCGGGTTCAACCCGAAGTTCGGTTCCCAAGAATGGAGTCAGATGATGTCCTATCTCGATGTCAGTCCGATGATTTCTGCCCTGCAGAGCTGTCCGGGAGCGTTTGAGTTCAGCCGCGGAGAACTGCACCACATCCCAAGCCACCACCGGTTTTCCTTTGATGCGCAGCACCGCGTGAGAGTGGATGCGCACTGCGGTTGCGCGTTCCTCCGGGTGCGCACCGATCAGGAGCATGATCTCTATCAGGCGTTCTGTGACTGGCGGGCAAGTTTTTGGCGGCCGATCGAAATCAACCGCGAATTTGCCTCCCACTTCGCGCCGCCATCACGCTTGCGTGGCTGGCTGATAAACCTCACTGGCTGGCTGCATCGCGCCGCGTTGTCCCGGCAGGCGCGGAACAGCAAATCCTTTGTTTCCGTTCCGGCCGAATAGGCCAGGCGGCGACACCGAACCGCTGGTTGTTCTGCGCCTTCGATTCAGCACGCGTCTTTTTGCGCGCAAGTGGCGCGATTGTCCGCAACGGCAGGCCCGCCACTTATGACCCAGGAACCGCAAACTTCCTTTCCTGCGAATGATCCGTACCGGACCTACGCAAGAGAGTTCCGTGGGCGGGGGTTCGCAACCGCGGCCGCCGAAGACGTCATTACCTGGGCGCGGAGCGGGTCACTAATGTGGATGATGTTCGGCACCGCCTGTTGTGCGATCGAGATGATGCAAATGGCCATGCCGCGCTGGGATGCGGAACGCTTTGGTTTTGCTCCCCGTGGCTCACCGCGTCAGTCGGACGTGATGATTGTGGCTGGAACGATCTGCAACAAAATGGCCGCGCCGCTCCGCCGGATTTATGATCAGATGCCGGAGCCGCGATACGTGATCTCCATGGGTTCCTGTGCCAACGGCGGAGGCTACTACCACTTGTCCTATTCGGTCGTTCGCGGCTGTGACCGCATCATTCCAGTCGATATTTATGTTCCGGGCTGCCCACCAAGTGCCGAAGCACTTCTCTATGGAGTGCTGCTGCTGCAAAGGAAAATCCGGCGTACCGGAACGATTGAACGATAGGCCGGCGTGCCCGCTGAAATTTTGATTTCGCCGCGACGCCGTTCCCGGAACGCAAATGCGGGAACAGCTTTTCCTAACCTTCCAGACATCAGGGAGGTGAATATGAAAGCGGTGGTGTTCCACGGCATTGGCGACATCAGGCTCGACGACGTTGCGAAGCCCAGGATCAAGGATCCGACCGATGCGATCGTCCAAATCACCGCATCTGCAATCTGCGGCACCGATCTTCACATGGTGCGCGGAACCTTTGCCGGAATGAAACCCGGAACCATTCTCGGTCACGAGGCGGTGGGCATCGTCGAAGAGGCCGGTTCCATGGTCCGGAATTTTGAACCCGGGGATCGTGTGGTCGTGCTTTCGACGATTGCCTGCGGCCACTGCAGCTATTGCCGTGAAGGCTATTACGCGCAGTGTGATCGCGCGAATCCGAATGGGGGACGTGCCGGTACCGCCTTTTTTGGCGGCCCTGCGGACACTGGTCCGTTCCAGGGACTGCAAGCCGAAAAGGCGCGCATTCCTTTTGCAAATGTCGGCATGATCAAGCTGCCCAAAGAAGTCAGCGACGATCAGGCGATCCTGATTTCCGATATTTTCCCGACCGGCTGGTTTGGCGCCGATAACGCGGAAATCCGTCCGGGCAACACCGTTGCGGTTTTTGGCTGCGGGCCGGTGGGGCAATTCACCATCGCGGCGGCAAAACTGATGGATGCCGGCCGCATCTTCGCGATCGATCACCACAAGGACCGGCTGGCGCTGGCCCGCCGCCAGGGCGCTGAATGCATCAATTTCGACGAGGAAGATCCGGTCAAAATCATCATGGACATGACCGGCGGCATCGGAACAGACCGCGCCATCGACGCGGTTGGCGTGGATGCGGAATGTGCGCATTCCGGGCCGGCCGCGAAACAGGCAAAAGACAGCCAGGATGAGTTCCAGGAGGAACTGAAGAAAGTCGCACCGAAGCAGAATGTCAAAAATGGCGGCTTATGGAAGCCAGGCGATGCGCCGAGTCAGGTTCTGCAATGGGCGGTGGAGGCGCTGGCCAAAGCCGGAACCCTGTCGATCATCGGCGTTTATCCGCCCACCATGGCGAGCTTTCCGATCGGCAAGGCGATGGGCAAGAATCTCACGATCAAAATGGGAAACTGCAACCATCGCCGCTATGCACCGCATATTGTGGAGCTGGTGCGTACGCGGGCGGTTGACCCGGCGGAGATACTCACGCAAGTGCTGCCCATCGACAACGTGCTGGACGCATACAAGCACTTTGATCAGCGTGATGACGGCTGGACGAAAGTGGAATTGCGCGCCGCCTAAAGGCCACCTGGCGGCCATACGCCGTAGATCAAAATTGCACGCCGAGCCGCGGAGTTCGCGGAGATGGCGAGGCTGCGCCGGCGATGGTGGCTTCCGTGTGGAGCGTATCACCGGCACCTCTGCGTTCTCCGTGGCTCCGCGTGAGATTATTTCTTTTTGCCATCGGCACTTCAGACCGGTGGGATCGCACAACTGACTTTTCTGGTCTTGCCGCAGCCGGAACAGCAGGCCGGGAACCGGGTGAACCCGCGCCTGACCCGCGACAGGTACAGCGTTGCCGAACAAACCTGCGCCTGTGTCCGCACGCCGATCGCGCTTCCAACGCAATCGTCACAGTAGGATTGGCCGGGGTTCTGTCCGAGAAACACCTCGATTTTATCTCTGACCGTAGGACCCAAAATCAGGCGCATAGTGACGATGATCTCCCCAATGGCAAAACGCGCGCGACTCGCCCGCGCGGTCATCACTTCGGCCTGATCCTGACAGCGGAACCCAAAGCGGTGATCGCGAGAAGGACAATCGGGATGAAGAGAGCATTGATCCCGAAAGAATCATGGGTGAATGCGCCGATGCCGGCGCCGATCACCATGGCGGTCCACATCAGCACGTAGGGCAGCCATGACCAGCGCGCGTCCCGGTCGAACAATGCGCCGGCCAGCCGTTGTCCAAAATGCACCAGCGCGCCGGTGACATAGGTCAGGCTCACTCTCGTCCCATTGGCCCGGTGAATTGCTGCGTTCTGGAATCCCATGGCAAGCACCAGCGGCGTGATGGCGGAGAGCATCGATGCGCCGCCGCCAAGCGCAGCCGCGAGAATCGCCGCCTCGCAAATGAGAATTACCGGCTGACGCCAATCCCCCGACAACCGGGCCAAAACCTCGCCGCCGATCACGCCGAGCACGAACAGCCCGACAATCGATCCCGCAAGCGTCGCGTCATCCCATTTGCCCTGTGCGATATGCACCGCAAACTGCGTGCTGTTCCCGCTCATGAAGGACACGAACAGATGTCCGAGCGTAAGGAACCCG
>JANWHR010000246.1 GCA_025450355.1 Micropepsaceae bacterium | reverse complement strand
GGGAATGACGTCCAGCAAGTGCATCACGTCGGCAGGCGGGGTGTCCTGTGCGATCAGCTTTGCCCAAGGCGCAAGAGAAGCGAGATCGATGATATGCGTCGCTATGGAAGCTCGCAGAGAGTCCGTCCATACCGCTTCAGAACCCCCGGCTTGCGACTGCGCGTCCGGCTGGCCGCGCGCAAATTGATCGAGTGCGACAGCGGACTGCATGAGGCTGGCGAAGCGGCGCGCAATTTCGGACGAGGTTGAGGGTGGTGGGCGGAGTCCATCGGCGATTGCCCTGATGCGAGTGTCGAATCCCGCCTTTGCCGCATCGCGCGTGCTCTGATGTCCGTGATTGGCCAAGACGAACTCGCGAACAAACGACAGGCCGTCCTCCAGTCCGGCCGCCCAATACGGATTCACTATCGGTTCATGGACGATCGCGCGGCAGGCATTGGTGAGCGCGATCAGATGTGCCGCGAGATTGCCGCTATCCACCGAGGAGATGTATTTTGGTTCGAGCGGACGTAGGTCGCGTGTGTCATACCAGGTGTAGACATGGCCGCGAACACACTCCATTCGGTCCATTGTCGCGAGCGTCGCCTCGATCCGCTCAAGTGTATCGAGAGTTCCCAACCAGCCGAAATCGCGCGCCGCGACCACCGACAGCAGATACAGTCCAATATTCGTGGGCGATGTCCGGTGAGCGACGACTGGCTTCGGATCCTCCTGAAAATTGTCCGGCGGAAGCATGTTGTCTTCCGCGGTGACGAATGTCTCGAAGAAGCGCCAGGTGCGGCGCGCGACCAGCCTAAGCGCCCGGGTATCTTCGGGCCTGATTTCGAGATGGCCGGCGACAGGCGGCGGCAAACTCGCCCATCGCGCCGCAAAGGGTGACAAAACCCATAAAGCTGCGAATGGCGCTGCAATTGGCCAAGTATGCTGTCCCGAGAAGTACAACACGACCCCGAAACATGCGGCAAAGAAGGAGCCGGCTGCGATCTGCGCCGCGAGTCCCCGGAGGTCGAACTGCGAGTCATCGCTCGATTGCGCGGCCGTTACCCATTCCAGCAAATGCCGCCGGCCGATCGATATGCGGTAGAGTGTGCGACCGACCGCATCGGTCATCACCCAGGCCTGATGGGCGAGGAACGTGATCAGGAAGGCACTTTGCAGCAGCCCTAATTCGAAATCACGGCGCAGCGCGCGGAAGTAATTGCGCAGCGAGATGCTCGCGCGCCGCGGCATTATTCCTGCAATTGCTGGGATCAGCGGCGGCAGCGCAATCGTCACGACGATGAAACACGTCCATATCGCGGCCACCGGAACGGGCAAAAGCCACGCGATGAGGAAAGTCAGAAGAGCGGCTGGAGCAGAGAGTGAACGGCGCAGATTGTCGAGCAGCTTCCAGCGACCCATCAGTGGAATGGCGGTTCGGGTCGCACCACTGCGCGTTGTGCGCCCGAAGCCGAATATCCATGGCAGCAACTGCCAATCGCCGCGCACCCAGCGATGCTGTCGCGCGACCGCGACGCTGTAGCGTGAGGGAAATTCCTCGACCACTTCGACATCCGTGGCAAGCCCTGCGCGGGTGAAGATCCCTTCCAGAAGATCATGGCTGAGAACGGTGCTCTCCGGAATCTGGCCTGCCAGAGCGGTCTCGAAGACGTCGATGTCATAGATCCCCTTGCCGGAATAGGAGCCCTCTTCGAACAAGTCCTGATAGACATCCGAAACAGCCAAAGCATATGGATCGAGCCCATCGGGGCCGGAGAACACCCGCTGATATAGCGATCCCTCATCTCCGACCGGCAGCGACGGTGTCACGCGGGGCTGAAGAATGCCGTGACCATGGGTGACGACGCCGCTTATTGGATCGAACAGCGGGTGATTGAGGGGATGAGCGAGCTTGCCCACGAGCCGCCTTGCCGCCCCGATCGGCAGTCGGGTGTCGGAGTCGAGGGTGATCACATAGCGGATGCCGGACGGCACCAAAGCGGCGCGGCTATCGGTGGTCAGAAAACTGGTGTCGGTGGCGCCCCGCAGCAAGCGATTGAGCTCATGCAGCTTGCCGCGCTTGCGTTCCCAGCCAATCCATTTTCCCTCGCCTGCGTTCCAGAGGCGCCGCCGATGAAGGAGATAGAATCGGCGCCCGCTGCCCCCATCGGCGTGCCGTGCGTTTAACTTTCCGATTCCCGCCGCCGCTTCGGCGAGAAGGGGCTCGTCATTTGCATCATGCTCTGTTTCGCTGTCGCGCCAGTCGGACAGAATGGCGAACACAAGATTCTCATCCGGATTGGAGAGATAGTGAACTTCGAGTCGTTCCACCTGATTCCGGATTTCCGGAATACTCGCAAGCATGGCCGGCACGACGATGATCGTGCGCCGGTCGGCGGGGACGCCTTGCCGGAATTCCAGCCCAGGCATGAGCCTTGCCCCCACGCCTCGCGTGATCGCCCGGTTCACAAGGCCAACCGCGACGTCCGAAGCCGGCACTATGCCCGCGATTGCGAGCAGCAGCAAAGGTATCCCGTTGTGGAACCCGGTACGGGATGTCGCGAGCAGGGTAGTCCCCATTACGATCGCGGTAACGAGCGCGATCATCCCGACATAGCTCATCACGCCGATATTGGAATTTAGGCGAAAGAGCCGTGTACGGATGGGTATGCGGCAGCCCAATTCCTTTTCGAATGTGGGCCTGCCATTCGCAATGAGATAGTATCCCGGATCGCATTCGCGGCAGGCGGTGCGGTGATCGCCGAGCCCGGCGCCGGCCCGCTTTGCGGCCGCGAGCGCGCGAATCGCGACCTCGATTTCGTCGCAATCCGACTGGCGCGCCAATTGCTCGATCGCGTGCCTGTAAAGATCTCGGGTGGGAAAGTCCATGGCGGCGAAACCGCTGGAGCCGCGCAACAGCGTGTCAACCGGGCTGACGCTTTCGAAGAACTCCGCCCAGTTGATCGTCGACACCAGGCGCATGCTGGTGATCACGTTGCGGATCACGTTGATCGCGCTCTGGCTTTGAACTTCTTCGCGCACAATCTCGTCGGTTGTCGTGCCCTCGGCGGCTAACCTGTCGTTCAGCCAGCGCAGCGGGGGCGTGGTGTTAGGATCGCGATCGCGCAATCGTCGAGCCAGTTGCACGGCAAATGCCGCGGACCAGGGCGCGGCATCGAGATTTTGAACTATCGCGGAGGCCGGCCCCTGATGGGCACCCAGAAAGCCATCGGCCAGCGCATCTGCCAGGCCGCTCGCTGAAAGGCCCGCCACGACCGATTCCGCCAGCCGGCGCAGATTCTCCACCAGGGTAATGCGCAGCGTGATGGCGAGCGCCCACAACTCACCGATGGTGAGCGGTTGTACCTTCTGATACGCCTCGACAAACCGTTTCAGCTTCTCCACATCGAAACCGCTGTCGGTGTGCGCGACGAGCGCCCAGGCGACTCCGAATACGCGCGGATAACCTTGCAGCGGCCCGTCCGCCAGCTTGGGCAGCATGCGATAAAAGCCGGCCGGCAGATCGAGTTTAATTTCGCGGATCTGCTCGTCGATGACATGAAAATTGTCGAGCAGCCATTCGGCCGCGGGTGTGATCGCCCGGTGTGCCGAAGTGGCACGAACGATGGCGCGATAGCTTTCCGTGAGGACTCTCGTATTGTCGTAAAGGCGCGGGCTCAGCAACCGCCCGATTCCGGGCTTCAGCGTCACCCGTTGGGCGGCGGCGAGGCTTCGAGCGTGCTGCTCCAACCGTTCGACGCTGAACAGCTCGGCACGAATGGGCGGTTCGAGTTGAATCCGGCCGACCGGCACCCCAAACATCCGTTTCGGCAATGCCATATTCAAAGCGGAGATTCCCCAATTGATGGGCGGCACATAGGCCGCGGGTGAAGGAGTGCGCGCAGGTGGTGACCGCGCGTGCGACATCCTCACCTAGAGTCCATTACTCGATAAAATCAGGGCCGCGGTTTCAACGGCCCCGTCGTCGACACTACCCGCTTTGGTATGCGGGCGCAAAAAACTGCCTGGCCGTTTTGCCCGTGATCGCAACCGCATGGAATGAGCGGATAAGAAACCACTCCCTCTGTAGATTCGATTTTTCTGTTACGGAGGATAAATTTCCTGACCCTTCGCAGGGAATTTGCCCAGAGCTGGCTGAATTCGCGGGTAATTCGTTGTTTGAGCGGGACGTGCCGATGTTCAAGAGGAGCTCGCACTGGAAAAGCGCGAGCAACGCACCGTTTAAATTTCAACCAAGGCCAAAATAAAGGGCCGCAGTTTTCACTCAGGGCTGTGCCACTCTGCCGCAAGTTCGGCGATCCAGGAATGAACGCCTGCATCCAGAAAGCACGCTCGTAGAACGGATTAACGGGACTGCCGGAGGGGGGGCAGACCGACGGAACTGCCGCCGCGACAAGCACAGTAGGTGTGCCTTTTGTCTTGAGGTTCCTCGGACATCGATAGATGATGCATCAGAGCGTCATTGACGGAGCGGGGGTTTGGTCGACGAGTGGGATCGGGCCTGACGGATCGTCACGAGGAAACGCCGCAAGAGCGTGCGTTTCATTAGCGAAAACTGGCGCAAGAAGTAGAGGCGCTTGCCGAATAACAGCCTTTCTAGAAAAAGCCGAATATTACCTGGAGCTTGCACGCAGCTGGCATCGCCTGCTGATGATGTTGAGAAGGTAGCTCAACCTTCCGACCGAGACAGCGCAAAGCAAAACGGACGCGAGAAGCGTCCGCTGAAACCCAGCGAAGCACTGCGACATCCTGGTCTGCTCGATAATAATGACGTGCAATTCTTCGTTGCTTTTTTGCTCTTTGCTCACGTGCATTGCGCTCCACGCAATCGTCGGACGGAGTGGCCTGATTAATGCATACGGTGCTTGCGCTTCAGGCGATGAGCGTTGAGCAGCCTGGCAGTAGTAAACGGGCATAGCAGTTGACACGTTGAGAAGGGCGACATGAATCCGCTTCATTGGAATCGAAAACACCGCATCTCGTTTTTTGTCTTCATCATATTCGGTGCTTGCATGGGCTTTATTTTGGGGGTTCGGCGCGTTAATCCCTTGGTACTCCAAAGCTTCTATTGGTTGCGGTTAGCCATCTGGATGGTATCGGGGGCAGTACTCGGCGCAATAGCGGGTTTTGTCCGCCAATTGTTGCGGCGGCGCTGAGGAACGCCGGCGAATAACAGAAATTCTTGAGATCGTGCAGCGCATCTGCGCTGGACTCAATCCCGATTGCACTGTGCTGCGGCACGGAATGTGCTCGCGCACTTGATGCCCGGCGCAATCATATCGTCCAGAATGGGGACAGTGTCACGGCGCTTTGGCCAGCGTTAGGATTCAAAAATGACGATGCATCGAGATCGCGAATCGGCAAGAAGCGCGGCTGAGATGCACCCGGTTCAGCTTTGGCTCGCAACAGGTAATGCACCACCCGCCTTGTAGGTCCGCATCGCGAAGCTCGTCCTGATGTCGCGAATGGCCGGAAGCGCGAGCAGCCTGCGCAAAAATGTCCCTTCATACGCCGCCATATCGGCCACCACGACTTCCAGCAGAAAGTCCACGTCGCCCGACACCAGATGGCAGGCAACAACCTCAGGCATCGCGAGGACTGTGCCGACCAGAGAGTCGGCGTGTTCGTGCGAATGCCCTTCGACCCGGATGCCGGCGAAAACTGTCAGACCGAGGCCAATCTTTGCCCGGTTGAGAACCGTGCGGTAGCCCTCGATGACCCCCGCTTCCTCCAGAAGCTTCACCCGGCGTGAACATGGTGAGGGCGAAAGTCCGACTCGCCCGGCAAGCACAAGGTTTGGAATGCGGGCATCCGCCTGAAGCTCCCGAAGGATGTGCAGGTCGATGGCATCAAGCGCGTTGGTGGCAGGTTCGTCTTTGTTTCGCGGCATATTTGGTTATTTGTGCCAAAAAAAACGATCTTTGCAATCGTCTTTGGCACCCTAATCGGTGCGCACGTTCCTAGACTGGTTTGGCGCCATCGGTGAGTCCGGCTGGCCAGATCATAAAAAAGGAGCGCAGAAATGCCATTGGTAACGATCAAGGCAATCGAGGAAGTTTTCAGCCCGAAACAAAAAGAGGAAATGATCCGAAAGGTCACCGATGCGATGGTCTCGGTTGAGGGCGAGCAGATGCGGGGCGTCACCTGGGTTCTGTTCGAAGAGGTCAAGGACGGTGATTGGGCTATCGGGGGCAAAGCCGTCAGTGTGAGTGCACTCAAAAAGGCGCCGGCTTCCTGAAACACCGGAATCCGCAGGGCACCGGGAGCGAGACGCAGTCGGCAACCGCTCCCGGCCGGGCCTGGCTCCCGATCGCGCTGCACGCGGACGTTGCTGGGCGGCTCATCGCTGGCTATTGTCGCGCCGCCTAACGGGAGGGAAATTCATGAGGAAGTTTTTGCTGGCGTCTGTTGCCGCCCTGTTGCCGGCGATGGCACTCGGCGCCGATGCGGGTCTGCAATGGGCCTATCCTGTCGCGCCACAGGGTCTCCCCCGGCCGGATCCGGCCAGGACCTTCCAGGCGAAGGGCACCAAAACCGGCATGATGTTGACCATGGCGCAGATCAACAACAATTTTGGTCCGCCCGACTGGTTTCCGGATGAGCATCCTGCCATGCCTTCCATCGTCAAGAACGGGCGCGCGCCGCACGTCCGCGCCTGCATGCTGTGCCACCTGCCGCATGGCAACGGCCATCCCGAATCGGCCAGCGTCTCCGGTCTGCCTGCGAATTACATCATCGAGCAGATGCATGATTTCCGCGATGGTGGCCGCACCAACAGCCGCGCGCCCGTGATGATCGAAATGGCGAAAGACATCAGCGAAGCGGAGCTGAAAGACGCTGCGAACTATTTTGCCTCGATTCCGAGGGCAGAGCAGAAATGGATCAGGGTGGTCGAAGGCAGGACCGCGCCGAAGAACCACGTGGGAAACGGCGGAATGCGCTTTCTTGACGAGGGCACAACCGAAACCGTACCGGTCGCGCCCAATATGATCTACGAAGTCGCCGCCGATGCTGAGGGCGCGGAACTGCGCGATCAGCATGCGAGCTTTATCGACTTCGTTCCCGAGGGCAGCGTCCAAAAGGGCGAGGCTCTGGCGACCACCGGCGGCAACGGCAAAACCATTCAGTGTGCGGTCTGCCACGGCGCGGATTTCCGCGGCCTGGGCGGTGTGCCACGGCTCGCCGGGCGAGGCGCCTATTATTTGATCCGGCAGCTGAACGACATCAAAAATGGCACCAGAAAAGGTGGTGATGTCGCGCTGATGAAAGCCGTCGTCCAGAACCTTAACGATGAAGACATGGTCGATCTGGTCGCCTATATGGCCTCACGCGATCCGTAACCGGGAGCGCCAGCCGCTCCTTCACCCCTTCCCCTGGCAACGGCGTGCCATAGCCGCGCAGCAGCGAAGGCGGCCGGTGAGTGGTGTTTTTGCGAAGACCATCCGTGACCCTGCATCTCATCAAACTCTGTGTTGGCGCCGATTCCATTACCGATCTTGCGCAGTGGCAGAAAAAGCGGGCTGCCGAGCGCAAGAAAAACGGTGGCAGCAGCGCGATCATGCATCTCACCCGGATGACGCCGAAACGCGCGGATGACCTTCTCGATGGCGGCTCGCTTTATTGGGTCATCAAGGGTCAGATCGCGGCCCGCCAGCGGCTGATCGCACTCAAACCCGTTACGCGCGAGGGCGTGTCCTGTTGTGCGCTGGTGCTGGACCGGAAAATCATTCCGACCGTGCCGCGCAAACATCGCGCGTTTCAGGGCTGGCGCTATCTGGAACCAAAGGATGCACCACGCGACCTGACCGGTTCAAAATCGCAAATCCCGGAAAAGCTGCGCGCCGAACTCACCGAACTCGGCCTGCTGTGAGGCGCTATACCGGTTTGTTGTCGATCAGGCGCAGATTGCCGATCCTGGCCGCTGCGAGCACGCGGGCGGGGCCTGTGAATGCGGGCAAATGGGCCAGTGACCACGCATCGCGGACCGCGACATAATCCACACGGTCAAAGCCCGCACTGATCAGGGCGGCTGCGCCTTCCGCCTCGGCCTGTGGAATCGACACGCCGGCTCTCGCACGTTCTGCAACGGAGTCCAGCACGCGGTTCAGTGCTCCGGCAATTGTGCGTTGTTCGGGTCCGAGATAAGCATTGCGGGATGAAAGCGCGAGACCGTCGCTTTCCCGAACCGTCGGAACGCCAATGACGTCAACGCCGAGATCGAGATCGATTGACAGCCTGCGGACGACCAGCAGTTGCTGATAATCCTTTTCGCCGAACATCGCGAAGTCCGGCCGGCATTGCACGAACAGCTTCGCCACGACCGTGGCGACGCCCGTGAAGAAATGCCCGCGGAAATCGCTTTCAAGGCCTCTTGCCGGACCATCGACGACGATGCGGGTGGCAAAACCATCGGGATATAAGTCCGCCGCGCCGGGCGCGTAGATCAGATCCGCGCTTCCCGCGTTTTGCAGAATGGCGCGGTCGCTTTCCAGGTTTCGCGGATATCGGGCGAAATCCTCATTGGGCGCGAATTGTGCGGGATTGACGAATATGCTGACGACGGTGCGTTCCGCCCGCTTGCGGGCTTCCTGCGCCAGCGCGAGATGCCCGGCGTGCAAAGCGCCCATGGTCGGAACCAGCGCAATTCGCAATCCTTGCCTGCGCCAGTTCCGGACCGCCGCGCGCAACCCGCCAATGTCACGCGCAATAGGCACAGATAGATTGTTCTCGCTCATATCCCGAGATTACGCGCCGAATCGCTGCTACGCTATCAATCCGGATTTTGTGTCGGCACGATGATGCTTCAGAACCTGCGGCAGGCAATCTCGGCGGCCATCCTTGCGGATGAAGATGCGCTGCTCGATCAGCTGATCGAAAAGGCGCAACTGACGCCGGCCGAACAGGCGGCGACAGAAGTGCTGGCGACGGAACTGATCAATCAGCTCCGCTCGGCCCGGCGCCGCCGCACGGGCGTGGACGCGTTCACCCAGGAATATGCGCTCTCCAGCGAAGAAGGCGTGGTGCTGATGTGCCTCGCCGAATCGCTGCTGCGCGTACCGGACGCCGAGACTCAGGACCGGCTGATCCGGGACAAGGTCGCGGGCCGCGACTGGGACCGCCATCTTGGCCGGTCCGATTCCACCTTCGTCAACGCATCCACCTGGGCGTTGATGCTCACGGGGCAGGTGGTTGAAGCCGCACAGAGCGGGCGGTGGGACTTCGACGCCATCTGGCGCAGCGTGGCGGCGCGCCTGGGTGAGCCGGTGATCCGACAGGCGGTGATCGCCGCCGTGCGTCTGCTTGGGCGCCATTTCGTCATGGGCCGGACCATGGATGAGGCGATTGCCGCGGCGCGCCCGTTGATGCAGCGCGGCTACCGCTTTTCCTTCGATATGCTGGGCGAAGCCGCGGTGACCCGCGCCGATGCGACCCGGTATTTCGAACGTTACCGCACCGCCATTCACGCGATTGCCAAAACATGGTTTTCGCGCACCGGCTCCATTTTCGGACGGCCGGGAATCTCCATCAAGCTGACGGCGCTGCATCCGCGCTTCGAATACGCAAAACGCCGCCGGGTCATGCTCGAACTGATTCCGGATCTCGCGGCCCTGATCGCAGAAGCGCGCGACGCGCATCTTCCGGTGACACTCGATGCCGAGGAAGCGGACCGGCTCGATCTTATGCTCGATGTCTTCGGGGCGCTGGGCGAGGAACGGTCACTTCGCGGCTGGGACGGTCTGGGACTGGCGGTGCAGGGCTATCAGAAGCGCGCGCTGCCGGTGATCGCCTGGCTTGCCGGCCTGGCAGAGCAACAAAAACGCAGGATTCCCGTTCGGCTGGTCAAGGGCGCCTACTGGGACAGCGAGATCAAGCGCGCCCAGGAACTCGGCCTCGAAGATTATCCCGTCTTTACCCGCAAAGCCGGAACCGACACGTCCTACATCGCCTGTGTGCGCGCGCTACTTGCCGCGCACGACCGGTTGTTTCCGCAATTTGCCACCCACAATGCCCATACAATGGCTGTGGTGCAGGCGATCGCGCATACAAACCGCGACTTCGAATTTCAGCGCCTGCATGGCATGGGCGAGGCGTTGTACGAATATTATGAGGATTTCAGCCGGTCCGGCGGTGCTGGTGCTCCGGCCAGAATTTATGCGCCGGTCGGAAGCCACGAGGATCTGCTCGCCTATCTGATCCGCCGCCTGCTTGAGAACGGCGCCAACACTTCCTTCGTGCACCGGCTGGCCAATGAAACGGCGCCGGTCGAAAAGCTGATTGCCGATCCGGTCGAACGTCTCAAATCCGTTCAGCCGAAGCGGAATCCCAATATTCCGTTGCCCGCGGATATCTTTGCCGGCCGCCGCACTGCGCCGGGTGCTTTGCTGGCGGACCCCGTCGCTGCAAACCGCATCACGTCGCGCATGCGGACGGCGTTTGATACGGAACAGTTCTCGGCCGCACCGATCATCGGAGGAAAGGTCTGCCCCCGGACTGAACAGGCAAGATTCGATCCGGCCGACCGGACGCGCCCGATTGGCACCGCCTCCGAAGCGACGCCGGATGACGCGCGCGATGCCCTCACGCTTGCTTCCGCGGCGCAGGACGGCTGGGACCGGCTGGGCGGAGCCAGGCGGGCGGAGATGCTCGAACGTGCGGCCGATCTGTTTCAGCACAACCGGCGCCGGCTGATGGCGCTGCTGGTGCGGGAGGCGGGTCGCACGGTCCAGAACGCTTTGAACGAATGGCGCGAGGCGATCGATTATCTGCGCTATTATGCGCTGGCCGCGCGCGGGTCGTTCGAAACCCCGGAGTATCTTCCCGGCGTCACGGGAGAGCGCAACGAACTGGCGCTGCGCGGGCGCGGTGTTTTCGCCTGTATCGCGCCATGGAATTTCCCGCTCTCGATCTTCACCGGCCAGGCCGCGGCGGCACTCGCCGCGGGCAACGCCGTGCTTGCCAAACCCGCCGAGCAGACACCGCTCATTGCCGCCGCGGCCGTCCGGATTTTCCTCGAAGCCGGTGTTCCGGGTGATGTCCTTCATCTTCTTCCCGGCGACGGCGCGCGCATTGGCCAGGCGATTTTGTCCGACCCGCGCGTGGCGGGCGTGGCCTTCACGGGCTCGACGGAAACCGCCGCGCTCATCAATCGGCAATTGGCCGCGCG
>JANWHR010000245.1 GCA_025450355.1 Micropepsaceae bacterium | reverse complement strand
GGCGGACGCCCGGCGAAACAAAATTCTCCTGCACGGCTTCGGCGCCCGCCGCAACCGCTGCGCGCCGCTGCGCAATCGTCAGTTTCATCCACACCGCTGCGGTGTGCCAGCCGCTCGCGATCAATCCGCCATAGATCGAGTTTTCGGCCGCGCGCCTGTCCACATGGAAGGGTTGCGGATCGTACTTTTTCGCGAATGCGATGATGTTTTCTTCGGTGAATGTGTAGGAGCCGAGAACGAATTTTTTGCCAAGCGGAAAATCTTCGAACCACATCACGCGCTGTCCTGCCCGCGGCCCATGATGACGGAGGACACGAACAGCATGACGCGCTCGCGCTCGCCGTTTTTGCCTGCGCGCGTCATGGTGAAGCGGCATCGAATATAGCCGCGGTCCGGTCGCGAGGATTCCCGCGTGTCCAGGACTTCGGCATCGAGTTGCAAGAGATCGCCGGCATAGGCGGGCCGCCGCCATTGCACTTCTTCCACGCCCGGCGAGCCCATGCTGGCAGAGTTGCGGAACAGCCCATCGACAATCATCCGCATGGCGAGTGCGCAAAGATGCCAACCGCTCGCGGCCAGTGCGCCGAGGATGGAAGATTTCGCCGCTTCCGGATCAAGATGCTGCGGCTGCGGGTCGAATTCGCTGGCGAATTCGACGATCTCTTTGGCCGTCAGGTGATGCGTTCCGAGGGAATAGACCTGACCTGCCCGGAAATCCCCGAAATGCAGGCGTTCAGACATTGAAGCGGAAATGCATGACGTCCCCGTCTTTCACCACATATTCCTTGCCTTCGAGGCGGAATTTCCCGGCTTCGCGCGCGCCCGCTTCCCCGCCATGGGCGACATAATCATCATAGGCAATCACTTCGGCGCGGATGAAACCTTTCTCGAAATCGGAATGGATGACGCTGGCGGCTCGCGGGGCACGAGCGCCCTTCCCGACGGTCCAGGCGCGCGCCTCCTTCGGTCCAGCGGTGAAAAATGTGATCAGTCCGAGGAGGTCGTAACCGGCCCGGATCAGGCGATTCAGGCCGGGTTCCTTAAGTTCAAGAGAGGCGAGGAATTCGTCCCTCTCCGCGGTGGGCAGTTGCGTCAGTTCTTCCTCGATGCGCGCGGAAATGACGATGGTTCCGGCGCCCTCCTTCTTCGCGAGTTCGGCGACACGCCGGGAATGCCCGTTGCCATTGGCGGCCGACGCTTCGTCCACATTGCAGACATAGAGCACCGGCTTTTCGGTCAACAATCCCAGTTGCCGGAAGGGCGCACGCTCCTCCGGCGTCAATTGTACCTGTCGCGCAGGCAATCCCTCGCGCAACAGATCCAGCGCTTTCTGCATCAGCCGGTATTGCGGCTCGGCTTCCTTGTCGCCGCCCTTGGCGCGCTTCTCCAGAGGAAGGATGCGGCGTTCCAGGCTTTCAAGGTCGGAGAGCATCAACTCCGTTTCGACGGTTTCGGCGTCCGACACCGGATCGATTTTCGACTCCACGTGGGTTACGCCGCCGCCCTCGAAACAGCGCAAGACGTGCAGGATTGCGTCGGATTCACGAATGGCGGCAAGGAACTGGTTGCCAAGACCTTCGCCTTTGGAGGCGCCACGCACGAGGCCCGCAATATCGACAAAGCCGATGCGGGTTGGAACGATTTTCGCCGATTTGGCGATTTCGGCCAGTGCATCGAGCCGTGAATCGGGAACAGCCACATCGCCGACGTTCGGCTGCACGGTGCTGAACATGTAATTCGCGGCTTCGGCAGAACCCGCCTGTGTCATGGCGTTGAACAGGGTGGACTTGCCGATATTTGGCAGGCCCACAATGCCGCATTTAAACCCCATGTCCGTTCTCCGCAGGTTTGGGCTTGGGCGGTTTTGGCGGACGGGTCAGCAGGGCGACGCGGTTCATGAATCCGGCATCGTCATTGCGGGCAAGCAGCGGTGCCGCTTCGGCAATCGCGTCCAGCAGTGGCGCCAGCCATTCTTTGTCCGCCTTCGAAAAATTGTGCAGCACGTAGCTCAGCACTGCGGGTGCGCCCGGATGACCAATTCCGATGCGGACGCGGCGGTAATCCGCACCCAGCGACGCGGTGATCGAGCGCAAACCATTATGGCCCGCATCGCTGCCGCCGGTCTTCATCCGCAGTTTGCCGGGTACAAGGTCCAGCTCGTCATGCAGCACAACAACCGAGTCCAGCGGCAGCTTCAGATAGCGCGCGGCGTCACCCACAGAACCGCCGCTGTCGTTCAGATAGGTCATCGGTTTCAGCAGCAGTGTCCTTCGTCCGGAAAGCGCGCCTTCCGCGATCAATCCGCGATAGCGCGGCCGCCAGGGCGCGAAGCGGTGCCGTTCGGCAATCGCTTCGGCGGCCATGAATCCGACATTGTGCCGGTGCCGCGCGTAACTCTCGCCGGGGTTGCCAAGGCCTGCGATCAGCAGCGGAATGTCCGTCATAACTGCGGCCGATCCGACGGTTGTGACGGCCAGGTTCCTGCGAGCAGAGATCGCGCCTACTTCTTTTCCGGGGCCTTTCCGCCAGCGGGCGCCCTGGCAGCCGGCGCTGCGGCGCCAGGCGCGGGCGTTGCGGCGGCGCCAGGCTCGGCGCCCTCGGCCGGAGTTGCGGCTTCCTCCCCTTCCACGGCCGCGGCCGCGGCGGTCACTTCGTCGGTATAGGTCGTGGGCTGTGCGATCGTCGCGACGGTAAAATCACGCTCCCGGATCATCGGCTTCACCCCCTCAGGCAGGTTGAAGGCCGAAATGTGAATGCTGTTGCCGATGTCGAGGCCCGAAAGATCGCCTTCGATGAATTCGGGGATGTTATCGACCGGACAGAGCATGGCGACCTCGTGGCGGACGATGTTCAGCACGCCGCCGCGCTTCAGCCCGGGCGAATTCTCATGCCCGCGAAAATGAACGGGAATTTCCAGCGAAACCCTGCCACCCGGAGTCAACCGCAGAAAATCGACATGCACCGGACGGTCTGTGACCGGATCGAGTTGTACGGCGCGGGGAATGACACGGGTCTTCTGGCCGGCGATTTCCAGCATCACCAGGGTTTGCAGGAAGGCGCCCGTGCTGTGCATCCGCGTCAGTGTGTGCTCATCGACCTGCACCAGGACCGGAGCATCTGCCCCGCCATAGACGATTCCGGGGATCAGCCCGGATTTGCGCGTCTGATAGGCGGCACCTTTTCCGGTTTTGCCGCGGGGTTCGACTTTCAAATCCAGTGTTTCGCGCATGGGCGTGATCCGGTGAACAGGTGTGGCTGATGTGTACGCCACGTCCTGTCCGCGGCGCAGAAATCCGAAAGCGCAGGCTTGTAACCAAAGGGCAGGGGACTGGCAACCTCGGCCCTCAGCGAGGGATCGCCGAAGATGATAGGCTTGGCTGACGCTGCCGTTGTGCCGGCCCGTTCGGGGGAGGAGGGTTTCCGGGAAAGGCGCAATTCTGATCGGTTCAATGGTCCTGCTGTCGGGTGCGGCCATGGCGCAGGACGCCGCCGTGCCACAGATTCCAGCGCCGAAAGATGTTCCCTATCCCGGCACAATCCGGATCGACGTCGATGCGACGGATATCGTACGCCATATCTTTCGCGTTCATGAATCCATACCGGTGGCGGCCGGAACGCCGGCCACGCTGCTCTATCCGCGTTGGCTCCCCGGCAATCACTCGCCTTCGGGGCGTATCGAACAACTGACCGGGATTTCCGTTCGGGCCGGCAATGCGCGGCTGGAATGGGCGCGTGATCCCGTCGATGTCTACGCCCTGCATGTGAATGTTCCCTCCGGCGTCACTGCGCTCGATGTGGATTTCGAAATCGCGACCGCCACCGATGGCGATCAGGGCCGGATGGTCATGACTCCGGACATGCTCAATCTGCAATGGAACGAGGTTGTGCTGTATCCCGCCGGATTCAACGCACGCCGGATTACGGTTCAGCCCGGCCTGAAGCTTCCGGACGGCTGGCAATTCGGCACGGCGCTGGAGACCGAAACCAGAGGCGCGGTCGATCGGTTCAAAGCCGTCGATCTCGATACGCTGGTGGATTCGCCGCTGTTCGCCGGCCGCAATTTCCGGCGCGTCCAGTTGAGCGACGCGCCCGTGCCGGTGTGGCTCAACATCATGGCCGATCGCGCCGATGAGCTGGAGTTCACCCCCGAACAGATCGCGCTGCATCGCAATCTGGTTTCCCAGGCTTACAGGCTGTTTGGCGCGCATCACTACGACCATTACGATTTCCTGCTGGCGCTGACCGACACGATGGGCGGAATCGGACTGGAACATCACCGTTCGAGTGAGAACGGCACGGTGCCGAACTATTTCACCGAATGGGACAAGAACGCCGACACGCGCGATCTGCTGCCGCATGAATTCACCCATTCCTGGAACGGCAAATTCCGCCGCCCGGCGGATCTGTGGACGGCCAATTTCAATGTGCCCATGCGCGATTCACTGCTGTGGGTCTATGAGGGCCAGACGCAATATTGGGGTTACGTGCTTGCGGCGCGCGCCGGATTGCTGACGAGGCAGCAGGCGCTGGACGCGATTGCCGCGACGGCTGCCGCCTATGACAACCGCAAGGGACGGGAATGGCGCCCGCTGGCCGACACCACCAACGACCCGATCATCGCCATGCGCCGGCCCCTGCCGTGGCGCAGTTGGCAACGCGCGGAAGATTATTACTCCGAAGGCGAATTGATCTGGCTGGATGCCGACACGCTGATCCGGCAAGTCTCGCAGGGCAGCAAATCGCTGGACGATTTCGCGCGCGCGTTCTTCGGCATCGAGGACGGCTCATATCGCGACGCGACCTACAACTATGGTGATGTGGTCCGGACACTGAACGCGGTCGCACCGCATGACTGGGCCGCATTCCTGCATCAGCGTCTGGAATCGGTGGGAGAGGGCGCCCCGCTGGACGGCATTACCCGCGGTGGTTACCGGCTGGTCTATAATGACACGCCGACGGATTTCTCCAAAGCCGCGGAGGCGCGGCGCAAGGTGACTGATCTCACCTATTCACTCGGCTTCATCGTCGGGCGCGAGGCGAAACTGACGGATGTGCTCTGGGAAGGACCGGCGTTTCAGGCTGGCCTGACGGTCGGTACGCAACTGATCGCGGTGAACGGTGTCGCCTATGACGGTGACCGGCTGAAGACCATCGTCAAGAACAGCCGGACTTCGGCCGATGGGATTGAATTCATCGTGAAGAATGGTGACCGTTATCGCACCGTCAGAATCGATTATCACGGCGGCCTGCGCTACCCGCACCTCGAGGCGAACGGCGCTCCGCGACTACTCGACGCTATTCTGGCTGCAAAATGAGTGCGTCGGGAAAGCCTTTTGGCTAGTATGATCTTGATCTCGCAGGGAGGATGCAATGGCTGGTTCACGCGGAAAGCACGGGGGTGACGTCCAGCAGGTCGCCGGCAATGGTCTGCTCGACCGGCGGGCGCTGCTTTCATCGGGTGTCGTTTTGGCCGGCGCGGCGGCAACGGTGAGCGTCGCCGGGATTGCCAGCGCAGGCGCCGAACCGCTGGTCAATGATCCGTGGAGCATGACTGTCGGCGCGCCCATTCCGCCCTACTCGACACCGTCGCATTTTGAAGCCGGGAAAATTGCCCATCTGGTGGTGCAGAACAACGGCATCGGAACGGCGCAGGCGCGTACCCCGCATCATATGCTGGATGGCATCATCACGCCGAACGGAGTGCATTATGTCGTCGCGCGGTCCGGCGCTCCCGACATCGATCCGGACAAGCACAGGCTGGTCATTCACGGCATGGTGCGGCAGCCGCTGGAATTCTCGCTCAACGACCTGATGCGCTATCCCAGGGAATCGCACGTGCGGTTTCTTGAATGCGGTGGCAATTCCGCACCGATGTGGTCGAAGACGCCGCTGCAGGGGAACGTGCAGCAACTTCATGGGCTGCTGTCCTGTTCGGAATGGGGCGGCATCCGCGTCTCCACCCTGCTCGACGAAGCCGGAGTCGATCCGAGGGCTTCCTGGGTGATTGCCGAAGGCGCGGATGGCGTGTCGATGCAGCGCTCCATCCCGATGGGAAAGATGCTCGATGACGCGATGATCGCCTTTTATCAGAACGGCGAGCCCATCGTGCCGTGGAACGGGTATCCGATGCGGCTGTTCCTGCCGGGTTACGAAGGCAACATGAATGTGAAATGGCTGCG
>JANWHR010000244.1 GCA_025450355.1 Micropepsaceae bacterium | reverse complement strand
GCGGGTTACGAAACTGGAGTTGTTGCCACCGACACGCGACATCGCCGCGCAGATGACGGGCACGGAGTGGCTGCTGAGCCTGTCCGGGAACGGCGAAGAAAAGAAGCTGCTCACAACCAATTGCAATTTCTGCCATTCCTATCAGCAGATTTTCCGCAACCATTACGATGAGCACGGCTGGACAGAGATTGTGCGGCGCATGACGCATGGCGCGGGCTCACCGCTCATCCTGATGCGCCCGGTGGGCCGCTTCAACGACGCGCTCGAGGCCGAGTTGGTGCACTGGCTTGCCACCGTGCGCGGACCGGGTGCGGAGGACCCGCAATTCGTCACCTTGCCCCGGCCGATGGGGCGGGCAACCCGCGTCATCATGACGGAATATGAGCTGCCGCGGCTGGAACTCGCGACTCACGACGTGAGCGGCGATTCAAAGGGCAACATCTGGTACAGCACGCATCGCAGCTCTTATGTCGGGCGTCTTGATCCCAAAACCGGTAAAGTGACCGAATTCCACGTCCCCAATGTGGACGAAGGTGCGCTTCCCGGAACGCACTGGATCCACGTTGACAGGAATGACATCGTCTGGGGCTCGGAAAACTGGGCGCACAATATCTGGCGCCTCGATCCCAAAACGAACCAGTTCAGCCGGGTGCACTGGAAAGTGCCCGAACCGATCAACGCGCCCATGGGCGGTAACTATTCGCTGGACCCGGAAGGCTACATCTGGCGTGCGCGCGGCAGGATGGTCAGCCGGGTCGATGCGAATACGGGTGAGGTGGTGCGCAATCTGGCCACGAAGAAATTCGCCTCGACTTACGGCAGCGCCATGAGCGCCGACGGACGCTATTTCGGCGGCGGCGCCTGGCCGCGCGACGGCGTGATCGTCGCGGATACCAAAACCGGCGAAGTGTTCGAACCCGACAGCAGCCCCAATTCAGGCCCGGCGCGGGGTGAATTCGACCCCGATGACAATTACTGGGCGGGCGGACGCGGCGGGTTGCTGGTGGAATTCGATATGGCGAAAAAGCGGATCGTCGAATATCGCGTGCCCACGCCCTATACTGCTCTGTACACGGCGCATCCCGACAAGAATGGCGAGGTCGGGGCCGGCGAATCGCACAGCGGGCGCTATGCGCGGTTCAATCCGAAAACCGGCGAATGGGTCGAATATGTGCTGCCCGAACCTGATGGCTTTGACCGCGAAAGCTGGATCGACAATTCCACCACGCCGGTGACTGTCTGGTACACCGACCACGACGGCTGGATCACCCGCATACAGCCGCTGGATTAGCAGATTCAACAAAAAGGCTCCCCTTGGGGGAGCCTTTTTGTCCTTGATGAAGTTTGCTGTTACGTGGTTTTCACATGATGGCCATTGTGCTTCGCGGACGCGGCGTGTGCGGCCTTTGGCGCGAGGTGAGCCGCAACACGAACTTGACTGACC
Organism: Micropepsaceae bacterium; assembly: GCA_025450355.1. Taxonomy (GTDB): domain Bacteria; phylum Pseudomonadota; class Alphaproteobacteria; order Micropepsales; family Micropepsaceae; genus CAIYRG01. The sequence goes on along the minus strand of JANWHR010000244.1, from coordinate 3,724 downwards.
TTGTGGACGGCCGCAGCATGGGCGGCTTTCACCGTGGAATGCGTCGAGGCGACCCGAACCGGTTTCGCAATTGCCTTCGTCGTCCCATGCGCCGATGCGCTGCGCACCGGATGCGAAACGTGCTTTGCGACCGTCGCGGAGGCGAGTTTTACAGGTGCTGCCGTGATCTTCGCTGCGGGCGCCGCTTTGGTTTTCGTGGAAGCGTGGGACGCGGCTGCGCGCGGAACAAGGGTCGCTGTACCGGCCACCGCCATTTTCACATAGTTACGGGTTTCTTGGGGAAGCTTTGTACCCTGCTTGATATGGGCCTCAAGCACGGCAGGGCCGGCATTATAGGCCTCGAACAGGCGCGGATAGCCGTAACGGTTGTACAGTTCCCGCAAGTAAGCGGTGCCTGCAAGAATATTGTCATGGACATTGTACGGATCGGAGCCGAGGCCGTTGCGCAGGCTGACCTCGCTGTAGGTGTCGTGCATCAACTGCATGACGCCCATCGCGCCTGCGCCCGAGGTAATCGGTCTGCCCCAGAGCATGGTCCGGCCGCCGCTTTCGATGCGGATGATCGTACGAATCCATTTCTCGGGAATCGAGAAGCGGACGGACGCTTCCTTGATGTATGGCTCCCAACGGTCGATGAGCTCGGTTGGCGGCATATGGCTTTCGTCATTCCCCACATCCGGCGCGCCCCGGAACAGCGGAATAAAGTGGAATTCCGGGATATGCACGAGGCCGCGGAACAGGGGCGCCCTGGTGTTTCCGTAGGATGCCGAATTGCTGGCGGGAAAGACCGGCAGGTTCGCGGTCTGGAGAAGCGCAAACAGCATCGCGATCAGAACGATCAGCGAAACAGCAATGGAGACCGGAAGAAAGGTCACCGCAGGCGCCGTACCGGAGCGTGATGTCATTCAGATGCACCTTCTCTGTTCGCGCGAAGACAGAGCCCGCGCGCGGGTTAGTTACAGGTGATTGCTGGATTTTCCGGGGCCCGCCCGCTGGCGGTGTCCCACCCAGCTTTCCGGTTCGCTCACTCCCCGCGAAAACCGGAGGGCCTTAAGCCTCGCATCTGTTGGCGAGACCCGTGTCCTTAAACAGGACGCGGTGAAGGTTTTACCATTTGGTTGCAGGGAAGGGAATGAAAGAATCCGTGAGGAATTTATCTGGATTCAATAGCTTGGCTTGTGTCTGTGATGACCGCAGGAGTACTTTATGATACTGGCAAGTTGGGCATCTGTGAGGAGCAAATGACCGTCGAAACAGCCGGGGCGAAGCTGACAATCGCGCGGCGCACACGGACCGGCCGCGAGTTGATTTATCGGCACGGCCTGCTGGTCCGCATCGCGCATTGGGTTAATGCCGGCTGCTTCGCCGTATTGCTGATGAGCGGTTTGCAGATTTTCAATGCCTACCCCATGCTGGACTGGGGTGCCAAAGGCGATGAAGGCGATCCGGCACTGCTGTCCATCTATGCCGAGGATCAGCTTGAGGGACCCCCGATCGGTTGGGTCCAGATCGGCAGCGCAAAATTCGACACCACGGGCTATCTCGGCGTATTTCGTGACCGTGACGGCTTCCTTTCCGGGCGGGCGTTTCCCTGGTATTTGACGCTGCCCAGTTACCAGGCGCTGGCGGAAGGCCGCCGCTGGCATTTCTTCTTCGCCTGGCTGCTTGCTATCAACGGTCTTGTGTATTTCGGCTATGGCTTTGCGGCGCGGCATTTTCAGCGGGATCTGAAACCGACGGGCGGTGATCTCCGCGGTATCGGCCGCTCGATTCTGGATCATCTGCGGCTCCGGCACCCGCGGGGCGACGCGGCAAAGCGTTACAACGTTTTGCAGAAATTCGCCTATCTCGGCATCGTCTTCGTGCTGTTCCCGTTGATGGTGATTAGCGGAATCACCATGTCGCCCGGAATGGATTCAGCCTTGCCCTGGCTGCCGGAAATTTTTGGGGGCCGGCCATCGGCCCGCACCATACACTTCATCACCGCGACACTGCTGGTGTTGTTTGTGTTCGTGCACGTGCTGGAGGTCCTGCTTGCCGGATTTTTCAACGAAATGCGCTCCATCATCACCGGCTGGTTTGCGGTCCGGCCGGAAAAAACCCGGAGACCATCATGAACGAGACCGTGCTCACCCGCCGTGCCGCGCTGATGGCAACAAGCGGCCTGCTGCTCGCCGGCTGCGACAAGCTTTCGGAAAGCCCCACGGTTCAGACGGTTCTGGCCAGTGCGGAGGAACTCAACCTCGGCGGCCAAAGGCTGGTGCTCACTTCGTCGCAGCCGCTCGCCCGTGAATATCCGGCCTCCGAGATCTCCCGCGACTTCAAGGCGAACGGCACGGTGCAGCCGGATTCGGATGAATACCGTCGCCTCATGCTGACGGAATTCACCGACTGGCGGCTGAAACTCGATGGGCTGGTGCGCAAGCCTTCGGAATGGTCGCTGGACGAGCTGAAGGCGATGCCTTCGCGCGCCCAGATCACGCGCCACGACTGCGTGGAAGGGTGGAGCGCGATTGGCGAATGGACGGGGGTTCCGCTGTCGCACCTGTTGCAGCAAGCGGAGTTGCTGCCGAACGCGCGCTATATCGTGTTCCGCTGCGCGGATGATCTGATCGGCTCGCACGATGGAAGCGGCCTTTATTATGAAAGCATCGACCTGATTGATGCCCACCATCCGCAGACCATCATGGCCTATGCCATGAACGGCAAGCCGCTGCCGGTACCGCATGGGGCGCCACTGCGGCTGCGCGTCGAGCGCCAACTCGGTTACAAAATGGCCAAATATGTGATGCGCATCCAGGCGGTGGACGACTTCTCCAAAATCGGCCTGGGCCGTGGCGGATTCTGGGAAGACCGCGGCTATGAATGGTACGCGGGGATTTAGTCGTAGACGGACAGGTGCCGCCGCCAGGTTCCACGCCATCAGATACAGAAGTTCTGGCGGGCGAACTGCCATCCACGGTTCGCGAGTGGATGAAATGGGAAGTCGGTTACGCGGCCTGATCCCGGCGTCGTGATATTCAATTGGCTATAATGCAAAGGCGCTTGGGCTTGTGGTAACGTCAGCCCTACAGGAGCCGCCCCGATCGCGGGACGCGGCGATTTGCGTTTTTCAGACTCGGGAGGCTTGCGAATGGTCACTCTGAAGGTGAACGGCAAAACCCACACGCTCGACGTCGAGCCGGATATGCCGTTGCTCTGGGCAATTCGGGACGAAATCGGCCTCACGGGCACAAAATTCGGTTGCGGCATTGCGCAATGCGGCGCCTGCACCGTGCATATCGATGGCGTCGCCATGCGCTCCTGCTCGGTGACGGTGGAGACCGCCGCGGGCAAGGACATCACCACCATCGAGGGACTCGCTTCACCGGACGGCAAACTGCATCCGATTCAGGCGGCGTGGATCGCCGAAGACGTGCCGCAATGCGGCTATTGCCAATCGGGCCAGATCATGGCCGCGTCGGCCCTGCTGAAGCAGAAACCGAATCCGACGGACGCCGACATCGACGGCATCACCAACATCTGCCGTTGCGGGACCTACATCCGCATCCGCCGCGCCATCCAGCGCGCGGCAGCGACCAAGGCCTGAGTGCGCGATCACCAGCGCTAACGGGAGCTTCCCATGGGATATGAAAAGCCAGTTCGCGGCGACGACGGTTTGTCGCGCCGCCATTTCATCGTTTCCGGCCTGTCCACCGCCGGTGGTCTTGCGCTCGGATTTGCT
>JANWHR010000243.1 GCA_025450355.1 Micropepsaceae bacterium | reverse complement strand
GGTGAAGCGGCATGTGTATCCGTGCACGGAGCAAACCGCCTCGGTTCCAATTCGCTGTGCGACCTTGTGGTGTTCGGAAAAGCCGCAGGGGCACGCGCCGCCGAAGGAATTCAGCCTGGCGAGAGTCAACCCGATCTGCCGAAAAATGCCGGGGACGAGGCACTGGCACGGCTGGACAGGTTCCGCAACGCGAAAGGCAAAACGCCCACCGCGCAGTTGCGCCTCGCCATGCAGCGCGCCATGCAGAACGATGCGGCGGTGTTCAGAACCGGCGAAACGCTGCGCAAGGGTCAACAGGCCGTGCGCGATGTATTCCGGGGTATTCCCGACATCGCGGTCTCGGATCGCGGCATGATCTGGAACACCGACCTCGTCGAAACTCTCGAATTCGACAATCTGATCGCACAGGCGGTGGTCACGATCGACAGCGCGGTCATGCGCACGGAATCCCGCGGCGCCCATGCACGCGAAGACTATCCCACGCGCGACGACAAAAACTGGATGAAGCACACCGTGATCTGGTTTGATCCCCGGACCGCGGAAACCCGCATCGGCTACCGCCCGGTCCACCTGTACACGCTCAGCAACGACGTCGAACCAATCCCGCCCAAAGCGCGCACATACTAAACCAAGTTCATACAAACAAATAACCGCGCGGAGGCGGCGGCCGCGGAGATGTCGGTTGTGCCATGGCGATGTGGCTCCCTGGCGAGCAAATCACAATCATCTCTGCGATCTCCGCGCCGCCGCGTGAAGTATTAATAACTCTCTTTTTGCAGAAGCGTGAGTTCTTCGCGGTAGCGCTGCCAGCGCTGGTGATAGACTTCCGCATTCAGCAGAAGCATCGGGATATCGCCCTCCGAAATGGTCCGCGCGGCCCTGGCCGGCACCCCTACCAAAAGCGAATGATCCGGAAATTCCTTGCCTTCCGGGACCAGCGCATTGGCGCCCACGACGGAATTTTTGCCAATCCTGCAGCGGTTCAGGAGAGTCGCGCCCATGCCGATCACGCAGTTGTCCCCAACCGTGGCGCCGTGCACCACGGCGCCGTGACCGACCGAGACATTGGCCCCAAGCGTCAATGGAATTCCGGGATCGGTATGGAGAACGCAGAGATCCTGGATGTTCGAGTTCTCGCCGATGGTGATCCAGTCATTGTCGCCGCGCAGAACGCTGCCAAACCAGATACTGGCGCCTTTGGCGAGGCGCACGCGCCCGATCAGCGTCGCATTGGGCGCAATCCAGTATTCGCCGGCGGCGGGAAGTTCCGGGGCCCAGTCCTTCAACGTGTAGAGCGGCATGACGATCTCCAAAGCTCTGTGAGGTTTCGGCGGCAGCCGCGACGATTGCCCGAAAACCGCATAGCATCAACAAGGGTCAACTGATTCGGTGCGAGGGGGGTGTCCATGGCCAGACGTATCGCGCGAAACAAATTGCGGGATCGGGGTCATGAAGAAATCGGCAATGTTCACAATCTGTTTCCTTCGGCCGGGTGGTCGCCGATCGCGGAGGAGCGCGACCGCAAATATGTAAAAAATGTGCGCGCGCTGAGCCCGGTTCAGCAGCAATTGCTGACCGCGATCGATGAACGGTCAGTCGTGGTGGCACTCGGTCCGGCGGGCACCGGGAAGACCTATCTTGCCATCGCCAAAGCCGTCGATGCGCTGGAAAACGGCCGCGCAAGCCGGATCGTGCTGTCGCGGCCGGCCGTCGAAGCCGGAGAAAGCCTCGGATTTCTCCCCGGCGACGTGGGCGAAAAGCTCGCGCCCTATCTGCGGCCGCTATACGACGCGCTAACGGAACGGCTGGGCAACAAGCGGTTGAAAGCGCTGCTGGCCGATGGCGCAATTGAGATTGCGCCGGTCGCCTATATGCGCGGACGCACGCTGAATGATTGCTTCGTCGTCATCGACGAGGCACAGAACTGCACCTACGGACAGATCAAGATGCTGCTGACACGTCTTGGCTGGCGCTCGACCATGGTGCTCACGGGCGATCCCGACCAGACGGACCTGCTCTCGGGGCTTTCGGGCTTGCGGGAAATCGCCGCGCGCCTGGAACGTGTGGAGAACATCTCGGTGGTGCGGCTTGGCGAAGCCGATATCGTACGCCATCCGCTGGTCGGCGAGATGCTGTCGGTTCTGTAGTCAGCGGCGCGTGGCGGGCGGCTCCGGCAGATCCATTTCAAGAATGGACATATTGAGGTCGTACGACAGGTCGCCGTCTTCTTCGTTCCGGTAAATCAATCCAATGAACTCGCCGGCGACGTGGATTTCGACGGAGTCCTTTTGCTGCCGCTCCAGCAGAGTGATGGTATCGAGACGGAACAGATTGCGCAGATATTTTTCCAGACGCCAGATTTCGGTGCGGGTCAAAGCAGATTCTCCTGATGCGTCTGTTGCCGGGCAAAATTTCCAAATACGAAATCGGGCAATAAATTATTGCGTCCCTTCTTCGGGGAAGTCGTGGTTCATGTCCTGAGACGGGCGCGGACTGCCGGCTTTCCCAATTACCCGCGCGGGCACGCCGGCGACTGTCGTGTAGGGCGGAACTGGTTTGAGAACCACGGAACCTGCGCCGACCCGGCTGTATTCTCCGATCTGGATATTGCCGAGGACCTTGGCGCCGACGGATAGCAGGACGCCGCGGCCGATCTTGGGATGCCGGTCTTCGTTCTGCTTGCCCGTACCCCCCAGGGTCACGCCGTGCAGCATCGAGACATCGTCGCCCACCACGGCGGTTTCGCCGATCACCACTCCCGTGGCGTGATCGATCATGATGCCCCGCCCGAGCCGGGCGGCGGGGTGAATATCCACCGCGAACAGGTCGGAAATCCGGTTCTGGAAAAACAGGGCCATCAGGCGGCGGCCGCTGTCCCACAGGAAATGCGCCACGCGGTAGCATTCGAGAGCGTGAAAGCCCTTGAAGAACAGGAACGCCTGCGCGTAGCAGTGGCAGGCGGGGTCCCGCTGGTACACGGCTTCCAGATCGGCACGTACCACCTCGCCCATGGTGCGATCGCCCGCGAATGCCTCGGCAAAAATTTCGCGCAGTTGCATCGGCGAAAGTTCGTCGCTGCCAAGCTTTCTCGCGAGGTGATAGGAAAGCGCGTCTTCCAGATGCTCATGCCTGAGGATCGTGGCATGAGCAAAGCTGGAAAGCTCTGGCTCCGAAACGGCCAATTCCTCGGCCTGAACGCGCAGAGCCGACCAGATCGGGTCGCAACTGGCAAGTTTTTCGGCGGCGCGCATGGACATCTCACAAACGACGGGCTTCTGTAACACTAAGCCTCGGGCGGTGAAAAGCGGGGTAAACGCGCAGCCAAAACGCGCGTTCCCCACGACCATGACATCGCTTATGTTGCACCGCCAATAAGTGAAACCCGCCAATGTCCGAAGCCGCGCGCCCCCTGAACATTTCCGTTCCCGAGACTTTCGATCTCCTGCTGAGCCGCCGTTCGGGTTCGGCGAAAGCGATGACCGGCCCCGGCCCGGGCGCGGCCGAACTGGACCGCATTCTGGCGGCTGGCGTGCGCGTGCCCGACCACGGCAAGCTGACCCCCTGGCGCTTCATCCTGTTCGAGAACGACGGGCGACGGAGAATGGGCGACATCCTCGCCTCGGCCGTCGCCTGCGAACGGGACGCTTCACCGGAACGGATCGCCCAGGAGCGGCAGCGATTCATGCGCGCACCGGTCGTGGTCGGGGTTGTCAGCCGCGTGCGTGAACAGATTCCCATTCCGGTTTGGGAGCAGCAATTGTCCGCGGGCGCTGTTTGCATGAGTATCGTTATCGCCGCCCATGCGCTGGGCTATGTCGCAAACTGGATCACCGAATGGTGCGCCTATCATCCCGCGGTCCTGGAGCGAATCGGATTGAAGCCGACGGAACGGATTGCCGGATTCATCTATCTCGGCCAGCCTGCGGGACTGCTGGAAGACCGGCCCCGACCCAATATTCATGCGCTGACTACGCGATTTTGACGGGGAGTCAGGCCGCTTCGCGGGCCAGTTCGTTCGCAAACAGGGCCGGAGCGGGTCGCTCATAGGTCACCGCATTCCAGAACCTGGCGCGATGCGAACCAAGCCGGACAAATCCCCGCTGGCGCAACACTCGTCCGATCATCGCATTGAAGTAGCCATGCGCGACCAGCACCGCGACTCCCGCATTGGCCTCCGCCCCGGCGAGTAGCATATCGGCGGCGCGGATCGCACGATGCCGCGCCCTGCGATAGTTCTCGATTTCCGGATGATAGCCGGCATGCCACATGATGCGAGAAATGACGGCCCAGGCCGGGACGCGAAATTTCACCAGCGGGATCAGCGGTCCGGCCAGCGGTGCCTCGGCAAACAGCGGATCGGCAATCAGTTGGGCATCGGGCAGCAGGGATCGGGCGCTATCATCGGCGCGCGGCGCGCCGCTGGTGAAGACCGCGCGCAAACCGTTGACCAATGCGCGCAGTTCCGCGGGCGGCACGCTGGCCGGATCGAGTCCGGCAGATTCATAGGCGTCGATGAAGCGGCGGAAACCGCGATAGCAGGTCCGCGACATCGAAATGTCCGGTTTGCCGTGGCGCACGAGTACTACCCGGTTGTGCATATCCGGCGGGACGCAAAACGCGTAGCCGGAGATCCGCTGCACCGCATGGACCGCGCTAGATCGAGCCGCTGAGTGGTTCACTGAAACATTTTGCACGGGAATTGCGACAGGGAGTTGACGGGCCGCGCGTTCGAAGGGACTTCAGCATAGGACTGGTGCGGCGCGCTTGAAAGCAGGTTCACGTTCAGCCACGAAACGGACGGGCTTCGGCCGCGCGAACAAGGCCGCGCATGGTGCGGTAGAAGTACCAGACCACCAGGACCGGAAAGACCACCACCGAAATAAGCAGCGGGAAGATGAACAGCCAGGGAGGCCAGATCAGCACCGACGGCGAGTGCTGAAAGATGAACGCGGCAAAAAGCGCCCAGACGCCCAATGGCCAGCTCACCATCGCAATCAACAGGGCGGCAAGAAGAACCCAGAAGATCAGAATCAGATTCTCGAAATGGCCGTGCCAGACGGTGCCGGCCGACTGGCGCAACCGGGAATGGGCAATGACCACGCCAATCAGCGCGGTGAGCCCGTTGACGCAGGCAATCAGAAACAAAAAATAACAGACGATCACCAGAAGCCGCAGATCGGTCCCCTGCTGCGGTTGTGGATCGGATGCGGGTGGCGTATCGCTCATTGCTGGCTGGGTACATTCTCCCGCCGGATCGGCTGGCGCGGCAAATTGGGGATGCCATCTTGATCGACTGGGCTGGCAAGCTCAAACGCGAAATCATGCGGCCGTTTGTGTCCAAAACCGCAGGTACAACGCCGCTCGATTTTTCTCCGTTCCAGAAGTCGCTGCTGAAAAAAGTCCGGCCGTACACCATGACATCTGATGAACGCGTGGCGGTTCTGGAATCGGCGGTCCGCCACGCCGCGCGGAACTGTCCCGGGGACTTTGTTGAATGCGGTGTCGCCAAAGGCGGCTCGATGATGGCGATCGCCTACACGCTGCTCGATCTCGGGACCAGCGATCGCAATCTTTTCCTTTACGATACATTCGAAGGCATGCCCGAACCCGAAGGGGTCGATCGCGGGAGATTTGGCGAACCGGCGCACCGCAGTTGGCGAAAAAGACGCGATGCGGCCGGGCAATCCACCTGGATCAATCACGGCATGGAAGAGGTCCGCCGCAACCTTCTGCTCACCGGGTATCCGGAAGATCACATCCATTTCGTCAAAGGCAAGGTCGAAGACACATTGCCTGGGGCCGCACCTTCGGGGGCCATTGCCCTGCTGCGGCTGGATACGGACTGGTATGCGTCCACCCGAGCCGAGCTGGAGCATCTCTTTCCCAAGCTCGCACGGGGCGGAATTCTGATCGTGGACGATTATTTCCGCTGGCAGGGGGCGCGCAAAGCCACCGACGAATTCCTGCAACAGCATGAAATTCCAATCTTTCTTGCCCGCGTGGATGACTCATCGGTGATTGCGGTGAAGCCCTGGCATTCCGGAACCGGCGGACTTGTGTCAGAATGAAGCGTGGACCCAGCAGTCAGCCAGGGAGGAAAGTCATTATGAAAAACATTGCACGTCACATGCTCGCCGCAGCCGCGGTAGTTTCGCTTGGAAGTCTCGCGCCGCAGATGGCCGCGGCCGATGCCCAGCAGGCCATTGGAATCGCCGCGCAGCACGCCGGCCTTGCGGCCAATGCCGGCAATATCAATCAGGTGCATCTGCATCTCCATCATGTGTTGAACTGCCTGGTCGGACCTGGTGGTGACGGATTCGATCAGATGGCCGGAAACCCCTGCGGTATGGCGGGTGGCGCGATTCCGCAGGAAAACAACGCGGACATGAAAACCAAACTTCTCAACCTCGCCGCAGCGGCCCGCGACGGAATCGGCAATGCCGACATGGGTGACGCCAAAAAGATCGCCACCGACATCCGGACTGACCTGCAGAAGAAATAACGCCGATTCGCGTTTCTCCTGGCGCGCCGCCAGTGCGGCGCGCCGGACTCTTTGCTGCGCCGTGAGAGAGTCCTGCTCCACATCGGGGTAGCGCTGCCCTATATTGAGCGCATGCCCCATAACAATGGGTCCGGATTTCGCCGTATTCCCGGCCTGGCCGAAGCTCGGCCCGAATTCACG
>JANWHR010000242.1 GCA_025450355.1 Micropepsaceae bacterium | reverse complement strand
GTGATCGAAGGCATTTACGGCGGCGCGCAATCGCCGGCCGCGCTGGTTGCCGCAACCGCGCGCTATCGCCTTCGGCGCGAGGATTTTCTCGCCGTTATCGAAGGAGTTACGATGGATGCGAGCGGCGCAAGCTTCGCACCGGATTTTGCAACTCTCGACCACTATTGCGACTGCGTCGCGTCGGCCGTCGGGCGGCTGTCGATCAGGGTGTTCGGGATGGATGAGGAGCCCGGTTTCCAGCTTGCACATCATCTGGGGCGGGCGCTGCAATTCACCAATATTCTGCGCGATCTTGCCGAAGACGCGGACGCCGGGCGGCTTTATCTTCCGCGTGAAATCCTCGACGAAGCGGGTATCGAAGAGCGGCAGCCGCTGCAGGTCATTGGGCACCCGCACATCGATGCGGCCTGCCGCAGCTTTGCAAATCTGGCCGGACGCCATTTTCGCGAAGCCGATTTGATCCTGCGCGCCGGCACACGCGGGATGCTGCAGTCGCCGCGTCTGATGAGCGCGGTGTACCGGAGACTCCTGGACAAGATGGAGCTGGCCGGCTGGCATCCGCCACAGACGCCGATGCGTGTTGGACGCGGGCCGCTGCTGCTGTTGGCGCTGCGCTATGGAATCGCGATGCGGCCATGATTTATGTGGCCGGCGCCGGACTCTCCGGACTTTCCGCCGCGGTGTATCTCGCCGCGAAAGGCGTTCCGGTGCAGGTCATGGAAGCCGCACCAGGTGCCGGCGGCCGTTGCCGTTCCTGGTTTGACGAGCAGCTCGGAATCACCATCGACAACGGCAACCATCTGATTCTTTCGGGCAACAGCTCGGCATACAAATATCTCGCCAGCATCGGCGCGGAACGTAATTTTGCCGGCCCCGCCGAAGCCGAATTCGCGTTTCATGAAATTCCGAGCGGAAAAGCCTGGACGGTCAGGCCCAATGAAGGGCTGCTCCCGTGGTGGATATTCGATCGTCACCGGCGCGTGCCGGACACACAGGCGCGGGATTATGTTTCTTTCGTGCCGCTGATCGGATCGGGAGCGCGCACCGCGGCGGCGTTGCGGAAACGCGATGACGTGCTGTGGCGGCGGATGCTGCGGCCTGTGCTGCTCGCGACGCTGAACAGCGAACCGGAGGAGGCGGCGCCGCAACTGATCGCAGCGATCCTTCTGGGTACCTTGGGGCGCGGCGGAAGAGCGTGCCGTCCCCGGATCGCGTTACCCAACCTTTCGGCTGCGTTCATCGACCCGGCGTTGCGCGTCATTTCGGGTCATGGCGGCACAGTGCACTTTGGCAAACGGCTGTTGAGGCTCGGAGTTGGCCATGGAAAAATCAGCGAACTCGAATTTCTGGAGCGCCGGCAGCCATTGGAGCGGGGTGACGCGGTGATCCTTGCGGTGCCCGCATGGGCCGCGAAATCGCTGGTGCCGGGAATTGCCGCGCCCACAGACCACCGCGCGATCGTGAGCACGCATTTTGCGGTCGCTCCGCCGCAACGCGCCGCCGTGATGACCGGCATCATTGACGGCACGGCGGAATGGATATTCTGCTTTCCAGATCGCATTTCTGTCACCATCAGCAATGCGGACCGCCTGCTGGACATCGACCGCAACGAGATCGCAAAACTGTGCTGGGAGGATGTGGTTCGATCACTTGATATTGCGCCGGATATGCCGCCGTGGCAGGTGATCAAGGAGCGGCGTGCCACCTTCGCTGCAACACCCGAACAGGAGAAGAATCGCTCAGGGCCCGTGACGGCATGGCCCAATCTGTTCGTCGCCGGCGACTGGACCGCGACCGGACTGCCGGCAACAATTGAAGGCGCGATCCGCTCTGGCCGGCGCGCGGCACGGCTGGCCCGGCGGCATCACGATGCCTGATATGGCAAATACGGCGCGATTGCCTGCCAACAAAAACACCGGTGATCCGCTGGACCGGGCAATCGCCGGGGCGACGGAATCGCTGCTGATGCAGCAGCGGGCCGATGGCCATTGGGTATTCGAACTGGAAGCAGATGCGACGATTCCGTCGGAATATGTGCTGCTGGTCCATTATCTTGGCGAGCGCAGCGATCCGGATCTGGAACGCAGGATCGGCATTTATCTGCGGCGGATTCGAAAAGCCGATGGCGGCTGGCCGCTGTACCATGATGGTGCATTCGATCTCAGCGCCAGCGTGAAGGCCTGGTTCGCGCTGAAGATGATCGGAGATTCGCCCGATGCGCCCCATATGGCGGAAGCCCGAGAGGCCATCCTTGCGCATGGCGGCGCCTCGCAGGCCAATGTTTTCACGCGCTATCTGCTGGCGCTTTTCGGTGAGCTTCCCTGGAGCGCCGCCCCGGCCGTACCGGTCGAGCTGATTTTGCTGCCGCGCTGGTTTCCTGTCCATTTAAGCAAAATGTCTTATTGGGCGCGGACAGTCCTGACTCCACTGCTGGTCCTGCAGGCGCTGAAGCCGAAGGCACGCAATCCGCGGAATGTCCATATTCCGGAACTGTTTCTGGCGGGAAAGGCGCTGCCACGCGGGCGCGCCGCGCACCAGAACCGCTATTGGGCGGCCTTCTTTGGCGCCCTCGACCGTGCGCTGAAGCTGGCCGAACCTGTGTGGCCGAAGGGATCGCGATCAAAGGCCATTCAAGCCTGCGCGCAATTCGTCGATCAGCGGATCAACGGCGAGGACGGCCTCGGCGCCATCTATCCGGCCATTGCGAACAGCGTGATGATGTATGACGCGCTGGGCTTTGGCGAAGATCATGGGCCGCGCAAACTCGCGCGAACGGCGATCGAAAAGCTGCTGGTTCAGCGTGCGGACGAAGCCTATTGCCAACCCTGCGTCTCGCCGGTCTGGGACACGGCGCTTGCCTGCCATGCCTTGCTGGAGACTGGCGAGGCCGCGATCGGGGAGCCGGTGCGGCGCGCGCTGCAATGGCTGGAACAGCGGCAGGTGCTCGACACCGCTGGTGACTGGGCGATCGCCCGCCCCGCGGTTCGGCCAGGAGGATGGGCGTTCCAGTACAACAACGCCTGGTATCCCGATCTGGACGATACGGCGGTCGTCGTGATGGCGCTGGACCGCGCGGTGCGGCAACTGGGGCTGACGTTCCGCTCCGATGCCGTGCCACGCGGTTGCGAATGGGTGAGAGGATTGCTGAGCTGGAATGGCGGCTTTGCTTCCTTCGACGCCGACAACACCTGTTTTTACCTGAACAATATTCCGTTTGCGGATCATGGCGCGTTGCTGGATCCACCCACGGCCGATGTCACCGGCCGGTGCGTGGGAATGCTGGCGCAGATTGCGCAGCCGTCCAACCAGGAACTCGAGCGGGGCGTTGCATTCCTGAGATCGGTTCAGGAAAAAGATGGCAGTTGGTTCGGGCGCTGGGGCGTGAATTACATCTACGGAACATGGTCGGCGCTTGCCGGACTGAATGCCGCAGGCATTCCGGGCAATGACCCCATGATGGCGCGCGCGGCGGAATGGCTGATTGCGATCCAGAATTCCGATGGCGGTTGGGGTGAAAGCTGCGACAGTTACAGACTGGATTACCGGGGCTACGAACCGGCGCCCCCCACTGCATCGCAAACCGCGTGGGCCCTGCTCGGGCTGATGGCCGCCGGGCGCAATGAGCATGAGGCCGTGGCGGGCGGGATCGAATATCTGCTCCGTACCCGGAACAGCGAAGGACTGTGGAATCAGGAGCATTATACCGGTGGCGGATTCCCCCGCGTGTTCTATCTGCGCTACCATGGATATCCGCAGTTCTTCCCCCTGTGGGCACTGGCGCGGCACCGGGCGCTAAAAGCCCGCGGTTCGCGCACCGTTCAATATGGATTGTGAAGCGTTCTCCGAATCATTGCCCCACTCGATTCTCCACGCCGCGACGCCAAGCACCCGCCGAAACCAATGGGTAAGAAATAACTGCGATCCTTGGTGGCCATGAGCGCGAAACGCGTAGTCGGCATAATTCTGATCGCAGCCTGTGTTGGGGCGGGTGCTTCCCTTCTCTTTCTTTTCGGCTGGTATGTGAAGAACTCGCCGCATTTCCCCGTGCCGACAACCGGCCAAGTCATACCTCTATACGACCACGGAACAACTGCATTTCTGACTGGAGGTCAGAACGCGGTACTCGATTGGCTTGAAATCGCGGCCGTAACCGCCGGGGCGTTCGGTGGGCTCCTGCTCTGCAGAGGGCGGAAAAGACCCCGCCCACAATAGCTGTGGCGTGTTTTGTAGCCACACAGCAGGGAAGGAAAAGGGTGTGCCGGCTTTCGCGAGCTGGCGAGCACTTGAATCGCGCCGGACTCCGCAGCATGATAGCATTCTGCAATCAGAGTAACGTCACGCAAAGTGGGACAGGTCATTATTCGGAATATCGACGATCGTGTGGTTCAGCGACTACGGGCGCGGGCGGCCGCGCAGAAAAAATCGCTTGAACAATCGTTACGCGACCTGCTGATACAAGCTGCGAAGCCAAGCCGCGTGGAATTGCTGGCAGAGGCTGAGCGCATTCGTGCCATGACGCCCAAGCGCAGGAAAAATGCGGTTTTTCCCACGTCCGAGCAACTGATACGGGAAGACCGGGACTCGCGGTGAGCCTCGTTGTCGATGCCAGCGTCGGATTTAAATGGTTCCTCGACAACGAGCCCGACGCCGACCGCGCACTCGATTTGCTGCGCAATGGACGTCTTATTGCCCCGGATATTGTCGTCGCGGAAATCTGCAATGCTGCTTGGAAATCCGCTCGACTCGGCCGAATTTCGCGAGACCAGGTGACGGCAATCGCGAGGACCGTGCCGGCCTTCTTTGATGATCTTGTTGCGAGCGCACACCTGGCGGCACGTGCTGTAGAAATTGCCGAAATTCTCGATCATCCCGTTTATGATGCCCTCTATCTCGCGCTGGCTGAAATCCATGAAATTTCTGTCATTACGGCAGATTCGCGTCTTGCAGCCAAAGTTCGCGCGACGCAGTGGAACAACATGGTCATTTTACTGGGGCAGTACCGCGCACCACCAGGCGAATGACATGATCGTTGCGGTAACGGGGCTTGCGCTGGAGGCGCGGATTGCGCGCGGGCCGAAGGTGCGCGTCGTGACCTGCGGCGGACTCACCGCGCTGTTGCGCGAGAAGCTCACCACCGTACTGGACGCAGATGTGCGTGGAATCATCAGCTTCGGAATCTGTGGCGGACTTTCACCCGATGTGCAGCCAGGCACCTGCATCATCGCCTCTGACATCGTCTGGCAGGCTGGACGTGCATCAACAGATGCGGACTGGACGGCGAGACTTTGCCGGCGGTTGCCAAAGGCCATTACGGGGGTGATTGCCGGTGTCGATGCGCCTGTTGCCAGTGAGAGCGCAAAATCCGCGCTGTTCGCGGAGACACGCGCGCTTTCTGCCGACATGGAATCCCATGTGGTTGCGGAATTGGCACGCCACCGTGGGATTCCGTTTGCGGCATTGCGCGCAGTCGCCGATCCGGCGCGATGCGGTCTTCCGCCGGCCGCCAGTGGCTCCGTCATGCGAGAAAACGGCACGGTCAGAATTCGATCGGTTCTTGCCTCGGTGATTGCGCAACCCGCGCAGGTGCCGGAGCTCATCCGTATCGCCACCCATACGCGAGCGGCTTTGCGGACGCTATTCCGCTGCCGCGACCTCGCCGGGATCGGCTTTGCCGGACCGGATTTCGGCGAGTCTGCGCTCGACATGGGTTGAAAAGACGAATTTTGCCGGGCGCTGCCGGTCCAACGGTATGTCCGGCGCCATGGGACCGCTGGTGTGCACGCCGCGCGCCATGACTTTGATTGCGGTAAGTGGCCGCCTGGCGCTGTCGATCACCGCACTGGCCTCAAAGCCGCTGTGCACCATGCAATTGGCGCATTTTTCGTAGTTGCCAACGCCGTAGGAATCCCAGTCGGTTTCCTCCATCAGCTCACGGAAGGTTTTGGCATAGCCTTCGCCCAGCAGATAACAGGGGCGCTGCCAGCCAAAGACCGTGCGCGTCGGGTTGCCCCAGGGCGTGCAGTGATAGGTTTGATTGCCGGCCAGAAAATCGAGGAACATGGCGGACTGGGTGAATGGCCACTTCTTGCCGCCCCGGCCGCGCGAGAGAATGCCCCGAAACAACTGCCTGGTTTTCTCCCGGTTGAGGAAATGTTCCTGATCTGGCGCGCGCTCATAGGCATAGCCTGGTGAAACCGTGATGCCGTCGAGTCCCAGGGCGGTCACTTCGTCAAGGAAATTCGCGACACGCCGCGGATCGGCGGTATTGAAAAGCGTGCAATTGATGCTGACCCGAAAACCTTTTGCTTTCGCGAGTTTGATTGCCTCGACGGCGCGGTCGTACACACCTTCCTGGCAGACCGACTGGTCGTGCATCTCGCGATCGCCGTCGAGATGGATCGACCAGTTGAAGTCCTTATGCGGTTTGTACTGATCGATTTTCTTTGGCAGCAGCAGAGCGTTGGTGCAGACAATCACGACCTTGCGGCGGGCGAGAAAGCCGCGGACGATTTCCGGCAAGTCGCGATGGAGCAGCGGCTCGCCCCCGGCGATGGAGACGACCGGCGCGCCACATTCATCGATCGCCTGCATGCATTCGGCGACGCTGAGCCGTTGATTGAGAATTTCGTCGGGGTAATCGATTTTGCCGCAGCCGGCGCAGGCGAGATTGCAGCGGAACAGCGGCTCAAGCATTAGCACCAGGGGATAGCGTTTGCGCCCGGTCAGGTGTTGTTTGGCGACATAGGCCCCAATTCGGACGGCTTGTGAAAGCGGTATGCCCAATGGTGTTCCCCTATAGCGCGGGCTTCCAGCCCGCCTGCGGCCAGGATGGCCGCGGTCCGGCAGTTATGGCCGCAGTTCGGGCGGCAGGCGGAACTCGACATGTTCCTCCAGGCCGTCCATTTGCGAAACCTCCAAATCAGTGTCTATCCGGCGCAGGGCCGCGATCACATCGAGGACGAGTTCCTCCGGCGCCGACGCGCCGGCCGTAATGCCAACGATGGTCTTGCCTTCGAACCAGGCCGGATCGAGCGCGGCAGCGTCGGCAATCAGGTAAGTCGGAATTCCCTCCTCTTCGCCAATTTCCCGCAGCCGATTGGAATTTGAGCTGTTGCGTGAGCCGACGACAAGGACGATGTCCGCAACCTTGCAGAGGCGGCGAACCGCCGATTGCCGGTTCTGGGTGGCGTAGCAGATATCTGATGTGTCCGGCCCCTGCACGTTGGGAAAGCGCGCGACCAGCGCCTCGATGATGTTCCGGGTGTCGTCGGTGCTGAGCGTTGTCTGCGTCACATAGGCAACAGGCGTGTCGTGTGGAATGTCGAGCTGCTCCACCTGCTCGCGGGAGGAGACCAGATAAACGGGGGCCGGGACCTGACCCATCGTTCCATCGACTTCCGGATGCCCCTTGTGGCCAATCAGGATCAGCGTCCGGCCCTGGGCCACATAATGCTTGGCTTGTGAATGAACCTTGGAGACCAGTGGACAGGTCGCATCGATGACGGGAAGGGATCGGGCCTCTGCTTCGCGAACCACAGACTCCGCGACGCCATGGGCGCTGAAAACAGTCACTGCGCCATCCGGGATTTCGTCGAGTCCTTCGACGAAGCGCGCGCCTTTTTCTTTCAGCGACTGAACCACATGATGGTTGTGCACAATTTCATGCCGGACGAAGACCGGTTCGCCAAATTTCTGCAGCGCCCGTTCGACGATGTCGATCGCACGCACGACTCCGGCGCAGAATCCGCGTGGCTGGGCGAGAACAACACGCATCACAATGCAGTCCGGGATGAACGAGCGGATCTCATGGGATCGGACAATCCGTCAGAATGGGGCGGGATGCAAATGCATGGCCGGGCTTCGGCTTATCGGTTGCGGAAAAATACCCGCCGCGTCAAGCCCCGCAATGACGGTTTGC
>JANWHR010000241.1 GCA_025450355.1 Micropepsaceae bacterium | reverse complement strand
GGCGGCGCGCGGTTCTGGAACAGAAGGGCGGCTGGCTAAATCCGCAAAAAGTCAAAGCGCTCAAAAATGCGGTGAATGCCGCCTGTGATGCGCTGGACGGCCTGGCCGATGGCGTGATCAGCGCCTATGAGAAATGCCTCACGGTGTTCGACCCGAAAGCGATCCGTTGCGCGGCCGGCGCCGATGCGGGCGACAACTGCCTTTCGGACGTTCAGATCGAAGCGGACCGCGTGATTCACCGGCCGTTTGCCTATCCGTTTCCGTTTGCGAACGGGGTCACATCCTTTCCGGGATGGACCTATGGCAGCGAGGACCAGCCGGGAGGCATGATCGCTTCCGTCACCGGCACGGTACCGCCGAAATGGCCCCCGGAAGCGGAAAAGGGCCAGGCGGTGCGCTGGGTGAACTACAGCGGCTTCGTCCGCTACTACGTCGCGCAGGATGCAAATTTCAATCCACTGTCATTTTCGCCGGAAAAATTCCGTGCACGGCTGATGGAGATTTCACAGCGGTTCGACGCCACCAATCCCGATCTTTCGGCCTTTGCCAATCGGGGCGGCAAACTGATCATCAAGGGCAATGGCGCGGATTATCAGCGCAGCGTGATGCAGGAGATCACCTATTACAAGGCGGTGGTTGCCAGAATGGGTCAGGCGCGGGCCGATCAGTTCATCCGCTTTTACGTGACCCCAGGCGTCAATCATCCCGGCAACGGTCTGCTTGCGTCCGGCGAACCGGTTCCGGCGAAAGTCGATCTGCTGGCCGCGCTGGACGAATGGGCCGATGGCGGCAAGGCGCCCGGCACGCTCATTCAGGTGACGCAGGACAGGAATGCGCCGTTTACGGTAACGGCGATGCGGCCAATGTGCCTGTATCCCGCCTTCCCGCGCTATGACGGCAAAGGCGATCCCAAAGCCGCCGCGAGTTTCACCTGTTCGACGGAGTAGGCACAAATCCTATCATGCCCTGACATTGCCGTATGGACACGATAAGTTGGTCAACGTAGCGATCTTCTCTGGGCTGATGTCTTCATCCGGAACTGACCAGCAGTCGCGGGAAAACGCGCGACTGCTGGTCCCGCGCGGACGCGCGATCGTCCTGACGCTGGCACTGACGGCGCTTTATGCGTCATGGGATTTCAGCGTGCCCGGCGAATACAACGTCGCCATCCTCTATGGTTCCAGCGTTGTTGCTTCGGGTTGGGCCCGGTCCCCCCGGTTTCTCTGGCTTACGACGCTGGTGTCCGTCATGCTCACCTATGCCGGTCTCGCGTTCGGCCCCCAGCCCCCGGGCGGCCTGCTGGGCGCGTTCTACATCAACCGCTCTCTTGTCGCACTCGGCCTCGCCGGCGCGGCGGCGATCGTGCACCAGCGCATGAAATTGCGAGATCACATCGACAAGGCGCGCGCAACCGAACGGTCCCAGAATCAACAGTTGCTGGAATCGCATGGCGCGTTGCTTCACATCCACGAAGAGCTGGAAGATCGTGTACGGCAGGAAGTAAACCGCCGCGTTGAGGCGGAGCGGTCGCTGCAGCAGGCACAAAAGATGGAAATCATCGGGCAATTTGCCGGTGGCATTGCGCATGATTTCAACAACATGCTGGCTGCGATCGTTGCCAATGTCGAGATGATCCGGGCACGCTGCCCCGAAGAGGATCCCTCGCGGCGGCTGGCGGACAATGCGGCGCTCGCGGCAAAACAGGCTGGCAGCTTCACAAAGCGGTTGTTGGGTTTCGCGCGCCGGCAGCCGGTGGAGCCGCAAATTGTGGTCGTCGCGCGTGCGCTGGATGATGTGGTCTCCCTCGCCCGCTATCTGTTGCCCGGCACAATCGAACTGTCGGTGGCGCCCGGCGACGGCCTCTGGGCAATTCACGCCGATCCGTCGCTGCTCGAATCCGCCCTGCTCAATCTGGTGATCAATGCGCGCGATGCGATGCCGGACGGCGGACGCATCACCATCTCCGCACAAAACACCACCGCCGGGGCAGACGTTGGGGGTCTGCCGGACGGCGATTACGTCTGTCTCTCGGTGATCGATGCCGGATGCGGAATGACGTCAGATGTCATCGCGCGTGCCTTCGAACCGCTGTTTACGACCAAATCCGCAGGCGAAGGCACCGGCCTTGGCCTGTCCATGGTCTATGGCTTTGCAAAACAATTCGGCGGTATGGCCCGCATCGAGAGCACGCCCGGCGACGGTACAAAGGTGCACATTTACCTGCCGCGGGCGAGCGGTACTCCGGCGAATTTGCCGGGTTAGCGCAAATTCCCCCCGACGGCATTTTGCAGCAAATTTCGCCAAGGATAATCCGGCGTGCCTCCCACAAGGGAGGCGAGTTGTCTGTTCAGACCGCCCAGCTCAGGTTGGGACTGGAAATGGTGACCAGCGTGGCGGACCCGCAGCCATCGCAGCGGCCGGGATATTTGCTGAAATCCGGGTTGTGGCCGTTGCTGAGGATGCTGGTGACCCGCTGAATGTCCTTGCGGGCTTCGTCGCCGAGCAATTCGGTGATGCAATCGTCACAGTAACATTCGCCCGGCCGTGACCTTAACCAACCATCCACCTTCCGGATCACGATACGACTGCTCATCGTTTTTTCTCCACGAACTCTCTCTTGTGGGGAAAGCCCCGGCTCCAGCAAAGGGAGAGCCGCGCGCTTCCCCCCCTTTTGGCGCCTTTCGGGCGCGAAACTCCGGTTCCTTCCGGTCCGCTTTCGCGATCTGTTCAAGGAACCGTGCCATTAACGCTGCCTTCGGCCAGTCGGTTCCGTATGCTGACTATTGCGGCGATCACAGCTGTTGCTGCACCTTCGCCAAATCATTTTCCGCCGGAATTGCCGCCGGTTCGGCGCAGAAAATGCCGTAATTGGGGGAACCGGAGCAATTTTGTGATTCGGAAAAATCGCAACATGCTGCGGGGAACACGCCGCAGACCTGTACGTTTTGGAGCGCCGGAAGCAAGACCGGAAGCCGGGGGCCGAAGTCACCTTGCCTGTTCGATGCTCCAGCCGGAGGATTCCTTCACGGACACGGCATCGACCCGGTTGCCGCCGGGAAGCGCAAGAACGCCACGGCCCGGAAATTCGCCCTCGAACCATGCACCGTCCGCGAAGGTGATCTTTCCGTGTCCGGACAATTCTCCATGGGCAAAATTCCCCTCGTCGCGGCCGATCGGCTTGCCGTCGAGATACCAGGACAGCGTACCATGCCCACTCACCAGCATGTCCACGCACTGGCCAGACCAGGTGATCGATTCCAGCGGCTCGGGATCAGGATTTGCCGCCCAGCAGTCACTCGCCTCATCCCTGATCCAGTGCGGGTCGCGCCCGGAAAAGTCCGGCTGGGCGAGCGCCTGCGGCGTCACCATCGCAAGGAAGCAAACCGCCAGACAGCGAAGATTTTGCATCGCGGCATCCCTCGTGCTGCTTTCAGCATAGAGCAGGTGCGGTTTTGATGGAATTACGCACCACCCCCACCCGCACTTTGCGAAGGGCAAAGTGCGTGCCTCCCCGCAAGGGGGAGGCAGATATTGACCTTATTCGCCGGGGGCGACTCGTAGCCGGGGCGAAACCCGCGTGAACAGGAAGATCAGCAGCAGCAGCAAGAGCGATGCGCTAAGCGAGAGGGATCTGTGGATGCCGATTACGCTGCCGATCAGTCCGACGGTAATGCCGGAGAAGGCGCGCAGGCCAAGCGCCGCCATGTTGTACAGGCCAATGACGCGACCGCGGATTCCCGGCGGGGCGTGCATCTGAACCAGGCTCTGCGTCATGGAATTGTATGAGATTTCGAGAAAGCCCGCGGCAAACAGCAGCGCCAGCGCAAGCGGGTAATAGCCCGCCAGCGCAAAGGACCCGATCGCACAGCACCACAGCATGGCAAAGACGAATGCGGTCCTCGGATCGGGGCGAAGCCCGCGCAGTTCCAGGACTATTCCGCCGGTCAGCGCGCCCGCGGCGTCCGCGGCCAATAGCGCGCTATAGAAAAATCCCGCGTCGCCATGGCCGAGATCGCGGCCGAATTCCGGCATCTGCGCCTGATAGGAGTTCGACACGATGAGGGCTGTCGCGCCGGAAAGCAGGATCATCGAGGAGATGACCGGAAGGCCGGAGACGGCACGCGCCGTGTCAATGATATCGGCAAACCCCCGCACGGCCGCTGCGCGCGGCTGCGAATCGCCGGTGCGGAAACGCGGTCCATAAGGCGCTTTCCAGAGCCAGAGCAGCAACGGCAGATAAAAACAGGCATTGAGAATCAGGCCAGGCGTCGGACCGAGCAGCAGAAGCAGCGCCCCGCCAACGGCCGGCCCGGCGAGCAGGCCGAGGTAGCGCGCGCTGGCCATCATGCGAACCGCGCTCGGCAGCTTCGCGCCGCCGGCGATGTCGTGAATCAGCACCTGGCTTGCCGGCCCCCAGAACACGCCGGCGCAGCCATGCATGAGAAGCAACAGCGCAGCATGCCACATCTCCAGCCGTCCGGTCAGGAACAGCACGGACCAGGCCAAAGAGCAGAAGATGAACAGGCCCATGCCGATCTGCACCAGCCGCCGCGGATCGACACGATCGGCCAGCGCGCCGGTCGAGGTCGCGAACAGCAGGTACGGCAGCCAGTGCGACAACACCGCAAAACCGCCCAGCGCCGGCGAATGGAATTTCTGAAAGGCCATCCAATAGGTGATTACGTGTTCGATGGAATCGGCCATCATCGCGAGCATGTTGAAGGCGAGATAGGCGCGGTAGCCGGGATGCTGAAGCGCGGCAAACGACGGTGGCGCGGCGGGAGACTGGGCTGTGCTGCTCAAATGAATTCCTGGTTATTGTCCGGATGGCGAAAGTGCATATCGACGCAATGTGGACCAGTCAATTGCCCCTGCCGCGGCGTTGAACTTAGGCATTTTTTGTCCTACATTTAACAATGGAAATCGAATGGGATGAAGCGAAGCGCCGCAGCAATTTCGAGAAGCACGGGCTCGATTTCGCTGACGTTCGATCTCTGGATTGGGAGAATGCCACAGTTCGGGAGGATCCGCGTCTGTCTGACCCCGAACCGCGTTATTGGGCGTTCGCAATTGGGTCAGGGCGTCTTCACGTTGTGACGTTCTGTGTCAGGGCTAACAGGGTGCGGATCATCAGCTTTCGGAAAGCAAATCTCAGGGAACAGAGGCGATATGGCCAAAAAGCCTGAAGCACCTTTCGATG
>JANWHR010000240.1 GCA_025450355.1 Micropepsaceae bacterium | reverse complement strand
TCCTCGGCCGACCTGAACAATGAAATCAAACTGGCGCTGGAAAGTTCGGCCAATCTGGTCGTCATTTGTTCGCCCAACAGCGCACACAGCCATTGGGTCAACGAGGAAATTCTCGCGTTCAAGCGCATGGGGCGCGAGAATCGTATTTTTGCCCTCATCGTCGATGGCGAACCCGGCGCTGCGGATAAAGCCGGTGCCGATGCCGGCCTCGAATGTTTCCCTCTCGCGCTGAAATACAAACTCGGTCCGGACGGCGATCCGTCAGCGGAGCACGCCGAACCCATTGCCGCGGATGCGCGGCGCGAAGGCGACGGCAAGGAGAATGCAAAGCTCAAACTGGTCGCGGGCCTTCTCGGTGTCGGATACGACACGCTGAAACAGCGGGAGATCGCGGCAAAGCGCGCGAGACAGCGGCTCTGGGCTGGCGCCGTCGCCGCCGTCGCGGTGGCATTTTTCACGGTCATCGCATTTTTCCTGCTTGGGCAGGCGCGGGACGCAAACGCGGCACAATTCGTCGCCGAAGCAAGAGGTGATCTTGCCCAGCGTGATTTTGCGCGGGCCGAAATCGCCGCCGCCGAGGCCCTGACCTATCGCGACAGGCCGGACATCAGGGAGTTGCTGCTGCTCGCCCGGCTTGGCGGCATCCGTTCTGCCGGCCGATCAACCGGGACGGTCCGGTCGGAGTTGAATGTTTTCAGCCGGGACGGCGATGTCGTCGGCACGGTACTGGATGGCACGGCGAATGCCCCATTCATGGTCGTGATCGCTTCGCCTGACGACCACAGGGAATTGTGGAGGATCGCCCTTCCAGCCAGCGCCGGCCTGCCCGATTCACTCGCTTTCAGCGATCCGGCCGGCGGCATGCGCCGGATTGCGATCTCCTGGCGGGATAAAGCTGCAACGCCCGCCTGGCATGTTGGCGTCTGGGACCTGGAGAATGGGAAACCGGCCGGCCAGTTCCGGGAGCTGATTTCTGCGGGTGATCCCTCGCTCGGCCGCCATACCAAACGGATTTCCTCTCTGGCCTTTCACCCGTTGAAACCCTGGCTGGCGACCGGCGGCGAGGACGGGAAGCTCACGCTTTGGGACATATCGCCCGGCCAGCCCAAACTGATCTGGGAGAAGGGAGGCGCGCATTATCCGGACGTGAATGGGATCGCCTTCAATCAGGATGGTTCGCTGCTGGCCTCAGGCGGCGGCGATTATCTGGTCAAGATCTGGCAAACCGCGGAAATCGTGGGCGTGAAATACAGTGCGAATGCTCCTTACAGAGAGCATGACGTCGAACCTTTTTATACGCTGACCGGCCACAATGATTCGATCTTTGCGGTCGCGTTCAGTCCGGACGGTCATCGGCTGGCATCGGGTGGTTATGACCGGACCATCCGCATCTGGGACTTCAACGTCAAAGTCAAGGACGACGACGGAAAGCTGCAACCGCAAACCGTCGCGACACTGTCGGGCCATGAAGGCACCATTCTGACCCTTGCCTATAGCGACGATGGAAATCTGCTGCTGTCCGGCGCGAACGACGAAGCCGCGCGGCTGTGGGACGCAACCGGCGGACGCCTGCTGTATCAGTGGACGCCGGAGGACGGTGTCATCCGCTCGGCGTCGGTGTCCGGCTTCGATGGCGGCGTTCATCTCGGCGGCGAACACGGATGGAGTTTGTGGTCCATGAGCGGAAGCGCTCTGGTCAAAACGCTCTGGAACGGCGGCGCAACCGTCGGCGCGATCGCCTTCGATCCCACCGGGCAATATCTCGCCGCGGGCGGCAACGGGAACGACGGCATGGTGCAGGTCTGGGACAGCGCCTACCACCTGGCCTATAGGCTGAATCCCCAGTCACCCGGCGAATATATTTATGGCATCGCTTTCAGTCCGGACGGGCGCTGGATCGCCGCCGCCGGCGTCAACCAGATCGTCCATGTCTGGGACCGCAAAAACGGCTGGAATCCGGTTCACCCCGCGAACAAGGATTCGCTTCGGCACGATGGACCGATCTGGGGCCTGTGTTTCGATCCGCACAGCCGGTGGCTCGCTTCCAGCAACGAGAGCCGCAGCACGCCGATGAACATCCGGATTCGGCGTTGGACCGCCGGCGACTGGACCCTTAAAGATGAATCGCCGCGCCTGGACGATCAGGTCTATGCGCTGGCCTGTGATGCGAGCGGCAAATATCTGATCTCCGGGGATTCGAGTTCGCGAGTGACCGTTTGGCAAACCGAACCGCTGCGCCCTGCCGCGAGCACGATCAATGTTCGCGCCGGCGAGGCTGACGCCTGGAGTGTCGCGATCGGCAGCTCGCCGCACGCCATTCTGTCGGGCAACTCCGATGGCCATGTCTATCGCTGGATTCCGGAAGAATCCGATTGGACGGAAACCGGCAGGGGAGAAAAGATTTCGACATCCGACGAAGACGCCAAAGTCAATCCAACGATCAACAGCGTCGCCTACAATGAAAAGACCGGCTGGGTGGCTGCAGGCGGCGTCGGCGCCAGCGTCGAAATCTATGATTCCAGCCTCCACAAAATCCGCAGCCTGCGCGGCCAGAACGGGACGGTTTGGTGGCTGACTTTCGATCCTCAGGGGACGCGGCTGGCCTATGGCGGACTGGATGGCATAATCCGGGTGATCGACCTTGCGCAGATGAACCGGCTGGATACAGATTCGCCGGATAAACTTTACCGGGAATCGCGGCAACTGACCGGTCTGTCGGTTGCGGGCGGAAAAGTCGTCGTGCAGAGTTCGGGGCAAGGCTCATGACGCATGTTGGTATGAGGATTGGATCCCACCCTCCCCTTGAGGGAGGGTCGAAAAATGCGCAGCATTTTTCGGGGCGGGGACCGGCCTCTATATTGCCGGGAGCGACAGCCGGTTTCGCGAGATCGGCTGAGTTGCACTGGGAGTACAGCGGCTGGTCCCCTCCCCGAACTTTCTTCTCGCTTCGCTCCGTGAAAATTCGACCCTCCCCCAAGGGGAGGGTAAAAAGCGGGCGGCAGCGATGACCAACTTCGATTCCGACCGTCTGCGAATGATCGCCGCGCATGTGCGCGCGACCCGCCGCCAGTACCTGAAGGGCGTCTCGGCCGTACAATATTCATTGACTGGTGCCGCCGTTGTCCTTGGGTTCATCGGCTTCGGCGGCCTGGTTCTGCCACACTCGGCCCAGGACTTCAGGCATGTGGTCCAGGTCTGGCTGCAAGCCTGGTACAATACGGCCGCTCTGCTGACATTCCGTCTGCCGCGCAATTTCGAACAGCCGGAACTGCCGTGGGAATTGCAGATCGCGCGGTTTCTGTTGCCGGCATTGGGGATCTGGCTCTCGGCCCAGGCCTATCTCCGCCTGACGCGCCAGAAGCTGCGCTTCTTCGCCCTGTTCGGTCTCAACGATCATGTCATTGTGGTGGGACCGGGGGCGCGCGCCAACGCCATTGCGCGCCTGTGCAAGGCCGAGGACCTGAAACGCCGCGTCGTTTACATCACCGAAACCGAAGATGATGCCGCACTCGCCGAGCTTTCCTCACTCGGCGCAATCATCCTTCACGCTCCCACGCTGGCGCCTGAAACCTATATGCGCGCCAACCTGAAACGGGCACGAAGCGTGGTTGTCGCCGGTGATCGGGGCGCCGAAAATATCCGCGCCTGCGAAGCGATCCGGGACATCGTGCTGCATGAACGTCCCGCCGGCGTGCCCGCTCTTTCCCTTGTGGTCGCGATCGACAGTCCGGAGATGTCCGCCGTTGTGGACGCGTCGTTTCATGAGGCGCGCGACCGCCGGATCGAATATCGCCTGCTCGATCCTCTCGACAACATCGCCCAGGGTTTGACCCGCCGCCTGCTGCCGCAGCTTGGCTCGCCCAACGGGCCGCCCGCGGTTGTCATGATCGGCTGGAACGGCGCCGCGCCGGCCATCCACCGCCGGCTGCTGCGCAATGGTCCTCCTGGCTTCCGGCTTGTCCTCGCCGACGAGAACGCGGAGCTTACGAAATCCGCGCTTCTGGCAGCAGCGCCTGGGCTCGCAGAGATTTCCGGGCTGAGCTTCATCACCTGCGATACCGGCCCATCGCTGCTCGCCAATGCCCAGCTCGCAGAGGTGCTGCGAAATTCTCCGCTGGCCGCCGTGATCGTCAGTGGAAGCAGCGACGATGCCAATTTTCGCGTCGCGGTTCAGCTTCGGCGTTTTGCGCGGGCGCAGCATTTGTGGACACCGGCGATTTATGTCCAGCAGCAAAGCAGCGACGCGGCGCTCGAATCGCTGAAGAAACTGATCGCGGCAGAAACGATCGACGTCTCGCGAATCCATGCCTTTGGCTCGCTCGATGAGCAATTTGCGCCCGCGGCGGTTCTGCACAGCACCGATGAGGCCATGGCAAGGGCCGTTCACGAACGCTATCTCCAGGAGATGCGGTTACAGGCGCCCGATGCGAAGCCGGCGCCGGGCACCGCGCCATGGGAAGAGCTGATGGAAACCTTCCGCGCGGCCAGCCGGGCGCAAGCCGAGCATATCGATGTCAAGCTGGCGAATGCCCAATGCTGCCGCGTCGCGGCGGAAGGAGGCGCAGATTTCACGTTCTCCGACGAAGAAGTCGAGCGCCTGGCAAGGCTGGAACATTGGCGCTGGTGCATGGACCGTTGGCTCGATGGCTGGACCTATGGACCGCAGAAAAAAGTCGAGTTGCTCAAGCACGATCAGCTGAAGCCATACGAAGAGCTGAACGAAAATCAGAAAAATCTGGACCGCCAACCGATCCGCAATCTGCCAAAACTGCTTGCCCTGTCGAACTTCGCAGTCCGGCGGGAACGGCACATCTCTGCCGGCCGCGCGCTGGTTTCCGCGCACAATGTGGCGGATGCAATTTTCGTGGAAGCTCAGACATGCAAACAGACAGGCACGATTCCGGTCATCGATCTTGAGCTCGCGCAGCCAGGCGATCTTTCGCTCGCGCGCACACTGCAGCGACAGGGTCTCGCCGTTCGGATGCTCCTCGCCCGGCCTTTCGGTGTTCTCGCGCAGTTATTCCCAAGGGAAAATTTGCCTGATCTGGTGGACGCCCTCGATACGGCGCGCGACGTCGTTCCCGCGCCTGACTTCGCCTCCGTAGAAGAATCCGCCGCGAAACCCGCGCAAGCGAATGCGGCATAATGAATGCACGCGGAGACGCGGAGATCGCGGAGCAAGTTACTGCTGTCATTCCCATCACGCGCGCGTCCGCGCGCGCAAAAGACTCCTCCGCGCGCTCCGCGGCTCCGCGTGAAATGACTC
>JANWHR010000239.1 GCA_025450355.1 Micropepsaceae bacterium | reverse complement strand
GCCGGGACGCCAATCTCGATCGTCTGCCGCTTGCCGGTGCGAATTTCCCAAATGTCGCTCGCCGCAACCCCGGTGGCGGCGAGACAGGCGGCGGCGCATTCGCCGGCGCGAAAGGGTGTGCGGTAAAACGGGTCGCTGCCGCGTATGACCGCCTCGCCGGGTTTGAGCGCCGCCCCCGGCCGAAGCCGCAGCAATTCATTCAGCGCCTGTTGTGCGCTCAACTCCAGGACCTTCAGAAATCCGGGCTCGCCGCCGTCGGCGCGTGTTCAAACCCCTGATGCAGCACATCTGTGTTGTTTTCGCTGCACACCGATTCTGCCCACGGCCGCTTCAGATGCATATAGGTGACGTTGCCGGTCCATGGCGTGGTGAACACCTTCGGGTCCTCGACCCTCACCTCGACGCGCAAGCCTTTCGTGAAACGATGGTCGAATTGCGCGGCGCAATTGCGGCCGCCCCCGCAGACAAAGCCATTGGTTTCCATCTGCCGCTGCATCGCATCTTCCGCCGCCCCGCCATCGATCAGGCGATAACGCTCGACAACATGCATGGCGTCGCTCTGCGGCGTGCCGAAGCGGTCGGCCGCGGTGTAGTAATGCAACCGGATTCCAACGGTGTCGACCACCAGCGTGTCGCCTTCGTAATGACCAACGGAATCGCCAGCCAGAGTCGGCTTCAAATCGCGCGGATGCGAGGCGTTCAGGCGAACGTGGCGTGCCTGATCGTCCTGATTATACAGGATCAGCACCTCATCTTTGCCCTGCAGCAACTGCATGCCCAGCTGGATGGTGAAGAGATAGGGTGGCGAATAGGCGCCGCACTGATTGGACGGGTCGGGAAAGTCATGTCCCGCGGCCGAGAACTCGCCCCGCTGTTTGACCACTGCCGCAGCTTCCGGCGTCAGGATCGGATTCATGTAATCGCCGACCAGTGGCACCGGATCGCCAACTTCGATCGGACGTGACGCATCCGCACCAGCGCGGCGAAGATTTGTCAGCGGTCCAGGACCCGTTTCCGCAGGTTCGAGATTAAACGCGGTGCGTCCCCACAGGCCCGAAAAATCCGGCGCTGAGCTTCGCTCGACGGCCGATGCAGACACCGCGAGCAGTGGCAGAACGGTTCCGGCCACAAGCCAATTCTTTTGCGCGAATCCCGGCATTCGCCCGTCCTCCCGCGACGGACCATTTTCGCGGAAATCCGACCCCGCGTCACGCGCCGAATTAAGCCGGCGGTAGCGAACCGAGATAAGACGACAGCGCAATGATGTCGTCGTCCGTAAGACCGGCTGCGACCGGTTTCATCGGCGCCGCCGCATCGCCCGCCCGCGAGCCATAGCGGAAATCAAACAGTTGGCGCGCGAGATACAGCGGTTGAACTCCGGCAAGGCGCGGCGCCTCGCCCTTGCCCTTCAGCGTGTCGCCGTGACAGGCGGCGCAGCGTCCGGCTTTCGCCAGTGCCTCGCCCTTCGCGATGCTGCCCGGCGGCACATAGGCGATGAACCCGGAATGGGGATCGCGAATTTCCACCCGGAAGGGATCTTCTGGAACTTCGAGAATGCGCTGCCCGATCGGCTCCGTGCCGCCACCGGGAAGAAGGACGCGATGACGTCCGGCCGTGGCGATAAAAGTTGTTGGCGGCATCGCGGTTTCGATCACTTTCACCCAGACATGGGGCTTCAGCGTGGAAAAATATTCGGCGGCGGCACGAACGTCTTCGTCCGACTCGATCTTGGCGATCGGACCCATGCGCTCGTTATCCTTGCGCTCACCCGATTTGTAATTTGCCATCTGGCGGATGATGTAGGCGGCCGGCATTCCCGCGATGTCCGCCGATTCCGAATGGCCCTGACCGGACATCAG
This sequence comes from Micropepsaceae bacterium, assembly GCA_025450355.1. GTDB lineage: Bacteria > Pseudomonadota > Alphaproteobacteria > Micropepsales > Micropepsaceae > CAIYRG01. The sequence continues at coordinate 3,863 of JANWHR010000239.1, read as the reverse complement.
ATGGCACGAACCGCAGGCGAAGCGGATGCCCTGGCCGCCCGTCACCGCCTTTGGGGCAGGCGGGTGCTCGTCCGGAAACCAGTCCGGTGGATTGGCATTTCCGGCGATTTTCGCCGCCTCATATTCTTTGGCACTGCCCGGTGCACGGATTGTCCCTTCCACTTTGAAGACCGCCGGTTGAACCTTGTCCGGAATGTTGAACGCCCAGTCGGGCAGGCCCGCAGGCACGGACAGCGCCTGCTGCGCCCCGGCCTCACGCGCGAGAAAAAGTGCTGCGGCGCCAGACAGGAGCACAGCGGAGACATTGCGGAGGGTTCGGCGGATCAAGGTAATCTCCCTGCGGGCACTCCTGAAAATATCCCGGCGCGGCCTATGCCGTCCACAAAGAGCTGCTGCACCGCCTCCCGAATACCTGAACGCGCGGCTTTGCCTGGGCCGGAACCCTCTGGCGGAAATTGCTGTTAAGTCTTTGAGAGGGTTGATTTAAAAGGAGGCTGCCATGAGATGCACGCGGACTTTGGTTCTTGCCGCTCTGGTTTGCGCCGCAACATCGCCGTCATTCGCCGCCTGGCAGGACGTCGGATCCGTGAACTTCTCGGCCGGGGACAACCATGATTCCGCCGTTGCCAATGTGCACGGCGACATCATCGCCTTAACGTCGCGCAACGGTGACGTGTATTGCCGGAGCGTGGACGCCTCGTTCCGCGATGGCACTACCGCACCGATTTATCAGGGCAAACTCTCCCAAGGCCAGACCGTAAATGTTGATCTTGAGCAGATGCGCGACGTGCAGCAATTGAACTTCGACTGCCACCCAATGGATCGGGCCCATGCCCGGGTCGATGTTGCCGCGAACGCCTTTCCGGATTTCGTCGGCCGATCCGGTTGAGCCGAGCCGCAGGCGTTGCAGAGCGGCCCAGGTGCTTCGTCTCATGCACCGTTGTTCAGAACGTGCTACGCATCCGGGGAATGGACCGCCCGGAGAGACCGATGCGCACGCCCACAATCCGCCTTGCCATGGCCGGCGTTGCCCTGCTGTGTTCAACCGCGATGGCAAACGCTGCCGAAGTAAAGGTGCTGACCGCGGGCGCGCTTCAGGTCGCAATGCGCAGCCTGGCTACGGATTTCGAGCGCCAGACCGGCAATCATGTGATCATTACCCCGACAAATCCCGCCAATGTCGGAAAGGAAATGGCAGCCACCCGGTTTGATGTTGTCGCGGCGGCGACCCCGACCTTGGCGGAGCTCGACGAGGGCGGGACGCTGCAGGCGGGAACGCGCAGCGCAGTCGCGCGCACCGGGATCGGGATTGCCATCAAAAAGGGGGCGCCCAAGCCCGACCTGTCCACCGTTTCGGCCTTCAAAAAGGCGGTTCATGAGGCAAAGAGCATTATCTACACCGATCCGGCGACACCGAATGCCAGCGGCGCCAATACGCAGCACATTCTCACCAACGCGGGGCTGCTGGATGAAGTGAAGAAGAAGGGGTTGCAGGACGGACTGACAACGGGGCGCGAGAAGATCGCCAAGGGCGAAATATGAAATGGGCTTTTTCAATGTCAGCGAAGCGCTGGCACCCGGCGTGGAATTGGCGGGACCGGTGCCGGCTCCATTGCAGCAGTACATTGCTTACGACGCGGCGGTTTTGAAAACCGCGCCGGACCGGGCTCAGGCCGAGGCCTTTGTGCGGTTTATCAATTCCAAAGCGGCAGGTGAGCGCTGGAAGGCCGCAGGCCTCGAACAGCTCAACGCGCGCTGACCCACTGAGCGCGGGCAGGACCCCCAGGGCTTGGTGTCAGTCGTAGGGCCGGGCGTCGGCGCCCAACCAAAGCGTCATCCCGACGATCAGGACGATCGCTCCAATGATCATGACCGTGATCGCCGATGGGCTCCTCAGATCCGCGCGGGTCAATGAAATCACCTCGCTCGGGCGCACCAGCTTTTTGAACCGTCCGGCCGTCACCCCATTGTTAAACGCTGAAACAACTTCACTCAGCACAACACCCCTCCTGTACCGCTCAAGGCGCACTCGAATGGGTAATATGCAGTGATGGCGTTAACATGGCGTAATTGCGACGTGACGCGGTAACGCAGCAGACGATGGACGCCGTCGTAACGCAACCCGAACCGGCGACCGCCATAGGCGCGATCACCATGGCTCTGGGAATCTTCATTGCAGGACCGCTTCAGCGCATTCCCGGCGGCGGGGAAGCAATTTTGGCTCTGACATGCCTGTTGCTGCTGATCTGGATCACCTCCGCCTCACGGTTGCTGCTCTCATTCCGCCGCGCGGGGCTACAGGCCCATACAAACCCTATCGTGCGCGCATTCGGAATCGGCACGTGGGTTGCCGGGACTGCAATTGTGGCAAGGGCATCGATGCTAACCTGGCCGGCAGCCGGTTGGGCTGCCATCACATTCTTCGCAGCGAGCTTCGCAATCTGGCTCGCGTTCATGGCGTTGGCGCTTACAAATCTGGCGCGGCTGCTGGTGCATCGCAACCTTCGCGCCAATGGCAGCATCCTGCTCGCGACCGTCGCAACCGAATCGGTTGCCCTGGTCGCGTTACGGTTGTTTTCATCCTCGCCTGCAATACATGCGGCGGCCGTCGTGCTGATGGGCATCGGTGCGCTGCTTTATGTGGCAGGAATAAGCATTATCCTCCGGCGATATGGTGGAACCCGAAACTGGTCCCTGCGCGCGCATTGGCACACTTCGAATTGCATTATTCACGGCGCCTTATCCATTACCGGTCTTACCGCTGTGGTCAGCGGGAGTTTTGACGCGCAGACACTGCTCGCCTTCTGGTCCTGCGACCTCATCGTCTTTGCGCTGGTCGAGGCGGTCGAGGTCGCGAGACTATGGTCCCGCATCCAGACATTCGGGATGTGTGGCGCGGCTTTCGGCTATCGTACTTCGCAGTGGGCGCGCAATTTCACCTTCGGGATGTTCTACGTCTTTACCTTCGCCTATGTGCAGCGATTCGGACCCGGCAGCGCTTATCCGTGGCTGTCAGCGATTCAACATGCCCTGCTTTCCTTCGGCCAATACATCGTCCTCGCGTTGCTGATAATCGAAGCCGCGCTCGCTGGAAACGCGATCTTCTCGCCGGCTTCGCGGCACTGATTACTGTGCCTTCAGGAGGTCGCGGATTTCGCTCAACAGCTGAAGTTCCGGCGGCGGCGGCGGCTCGCCCGGCAGATTTTTGGGCGTGGTCAACCGGTTGATCTGCCGCACGATGATAAAGAGCACCAGCGCAACGATCGCAAAGTTGATCACCGCATTGATAAACAGCCCGTAGGTCAGGACGACCGCGCCGGCGTCCTGCGCCGCCTTCAGGCTGGCGAAGGAACCTGCGCCCTTGAGGACGACATAGAAATTCGAAAAATCGATACCGCCAAGCAACAGACCCAAAGGCGGATTGATGACGTCCTTTACAAGTGAAGTGACGATTCCCGAAAACGCCGCACCGATGACCACGCCGACGGCGAGATCGATGGCATTGCCCCGCATGGCGAATTTCTTGAATTCCTGGACCAAAGTCATTTTTTTCTCCAATGCCGTGTTCAACAATGGGAGTTTAGCGCGGTTTCCTGAGATGCCGCATTCAACAACGGAGTTTAGCCAGGCTGAGCGGGCATGCTTGCAATTCGCTGCCCATCCCGTATAAGGCGCGGCTTCTGAACCGCCCGGCCAAAGGGCTGCCGTGGCGGTTCTTCTCTTGCCCTTGCGGCATCTGAACCGGCGCGAGGAGGCGCAAAATGCCCAAACTGAAGACCAAATCCGGCGCAAAAAAGCGCTTTCGTTTCACTGCGGGCGGCAAGGTCAAAGCCGGACAGGCGGGCAAACGCCACGGTATGATC
>JANWHR010000238.1 GCA_025450355.1 Micropepsaceae bacterium | reverse complement strand
GAACTGAGGCCCGATTTCGCACATGCTAAAACCAATTTGCGGAACGCCTATCACGACGTCGTACCTGCCTGGCATTTCGCCATGCTGGACGACACAAAACGCAATGCAGCCTATGAGGCGGCGATCCGGCGGGCGGTGAAGGGCAAGCGCGTGCTGGATATCGGCACCGGGGCGGGGCTGCTGGCGATGATGGCGGCGCGTGCTGGCGCGGCGCATGTCACTACCTGCGAAAGTATTGGCATTGTCGCCGAACGCGCGCGGGAAATCATAGCCGCCAACGGATTGGCGGACAGAATCACCGTGGCCGCAAAGCCATCCGCCGAACTGATCCCAGGCGCCGATGTGAAGGAGCCTGCCGAGGTCCTGATCACCGAGACTTTTGCCAGCGGCGTGGTGGGTGAAGGAATCTTTCAGACGCTGGAACATGCGCATGCCAACCTGTTGACTCCGGATGCAGTGATCATTCCGCGGGCGGCATCGGTGATGGGTTATCTTGCGGGCGGCACGCGCCTCTCCGGACTGCTGTTCGTCGACCGTGTCGCGGGGTTCGATCTCTCGGCCTTCAACGACTTTGCGCCCTCTCGCCTTCCGGTCAGCTTCAACGGCATACCGCATCACGCCATGTCGCTGGACGCCGAGCTGGTACGGTTTGACTTCAGCCAGCGACAATTTCCCAGAGCCAGCTCACCGCACGCGCTGGAGGCGACGCTTTCCGGACCATGCGCAGGCGTGCTGCAATGGCTCCGGCTGGAGCTGGATGCGGAAACGCGCTACGAAAACCGTCCCTCGCCGGATGCAGAATTCTGTGGTCACTGGACTCACATGCTGCACCGTTTCCCGCATTTGATGCCGGTGCGGGCCGGCGAAATCGTACCCGTCATGGTCCGTCATGACCGCTCGCAAATCGATATCACCCTGTTAGAATAACAGCATGAAGAGCCACGAGTGCCTCGCTGTTGTCATTCTCATTTCCGCGCTTCTGCCCGCGTCGGCTGCGGAAAACGCGATCCCCAATTTCGGGATGGACAGCCGTGTTGGCTGGATCGCCGGCGTGCCGGGCAGCAACGAACCGATCGGCGACGATTTTCTGCCTCCGCCCGAGGGACCTGGACCTGTCGTATCGGAGAAGGATCATCCGTATATCGACAATACCTATGCGGCGCGCACGGGCACGCAGCCGACATTTCATGTCGCCGACCTTTCCAGCCCGATCCTGCTTCCGTGGGCGCGCGAGTCCTTGCGCAAAGTGAACGAGCGTGTGCTTGCGGGCGAGCCGGTCTTCACGCCGAAAGAGCGCTGCTGGCCCATCGGAGTTCCGGCTTTCCTGCTGTATCCGGTCACGCCGGTTTACTTCCTGCAAACGCCGGACGAGGTGACAATCATCTGGCAGGAAGACCATATGGTCCGGCACGTCTATCTGAATCGGCAACATTCACAAAACGTGAAGCCTTCCTGGTTTGGAGAATCCATCGGGCATTATGAAGGCGGCGATACCCTGGTCGTGGATACGGTCGGGCTGAACACGCGCACCTTTGTCGATCAGTTCCGCACACCGCATACCGAGCAGCTGCACGTTGTGGAACGCTTTCATATCCTCCCCGGCGGAAACGCCATGGAGGCGACGGCAACGGTCGAGGATCCGGGGGCTTTCACCACTGCATGGCGGGGCGTGCAGCGTTACCGTCGCGTCAATCAGGGCCCAATGATCGAAAACAACTGCGCGGAAAACAACGCAGCATTTTTCGGGCTTAATGTGGAGCCCATTCCGACCGCAGCAGCCCCCGATTTTTAATACTCCCCCCTCCCCTTGTGGGTTGAGGGCGTAAAGAAATCGCCAGAGGCAATTTTAGCCCGAACGGCGGCACCCCCGCGCGTGTGTTTTTGCACGCGCGGGCGCGCCGGGTGAGGGGTGATCAGTACGAATTACACTATTTTGCTGCTCGCGAAGGCAGTGACCAGCTCCCCTTCACATTGCGGTAGCGCTTTTCCTTTTTCCCGCGGTAGAGCTCGAACCGGATCGCGGAAATCGATACCGCCTTCTCATCGGGTGATGACGCCGCAGCCATGATCTTCGGCACGGTCGCGCCGCCTCTTTCCTGTGTGAGCACGCGTTCGATGAAAGCGCGCGCCGATCCACGCCGGGCGCGAATCCTGCCGCCACGCCGTCCCCGCGCCCCGCCGCCGCCGGCCCGCACCGGCGAAGGTGTCTTCATCACATCAACGACACGACGCAACGCATCCTGCTGGCCACGCTGATATTCTTGCTGAAACAATTCACGCAACCTGTCGAGTATCGAATCGATAGCTCCTGAATTCATCGCGGTATTCCCCCTGTAGAAAGTGCTATTACATACAGCAAAGCGCCAGCTTTGCAAAACAACCGATAATAGAATTTGTTGCGCAACGATCTGCGTGCCCGCGTTGCGATTTTGTTCGCTCGACACACCAGCAAAAAGAACCCACTTCCGAAAGCTTTGCATAAGCGGCGCAGCTGCGGAAAGTTGCAGGGTACGAATGGCACGGCTCTGGCGCATACATCGTAAGCCAAGAATACCCTATGCCGTTTCGGAGATAGTGGTTCTGTCGCGTTTGGCAGATGCAGCGGCCGCTGCGTTCGCCATGCTCTGTTCGAGCACCGCTGCAACATGAAGCGCTCGCCGCCCGGATCCATCCGCGATCTGATGCCGGCATGATGTGCCATCGGCGATAATCAGCGTATCGTCTGCTGCATTTCGCACGGCAGGCAACAACGAGCGTTCCGCCATTGCGAGGGAGATATCAAATGTTTCTTCCTGATATCCGAATGCACCCGCCATTCCACAGCATGATGAATCTATCACCTCGGTCTTCAGGCCGGGGATCGTCGCCAATACTTTCTGAATCGGCGCTACGGCATCAAAGGATTTCTGGTGACAATGTCCGTGCAACAGCGCGGTCTTCGCCACCGGCGCCAGCGAAGGCTTAAAGCGGCCGGCGGCAATTTCCCGCGCCAGAAATTCTTCAAACATGAAACTGTTCGACGCCAGCATTTGCACTGGTTTCCCCACGCCGCCCTTTCGGGCGAGGGACAGAAATTCATCGCGGAAGGTGAAGATGCAGCTCGGCTCGAGGCCAATCACCGGGACACCGCGCTCCACCAGCGGCAATAACACCGACATGGTGCGGGCCGCCTCGGCGCGGGCGCGTTCGACAAGTCCCGCCGTGAGAAGGGTCCGGCCGCAGCAGAGCGGTCGCGCGCTGCCATTCACCGCGCCCGGCAGATGCACGCGATAGCCTGCGCCCGTCAGCACCGCCAAAGCGGAATGCAAATTTTCCGGTTCGAAATAGCGATTGAACGTATCCGCGAACAGGACAACTTCCCACCCGCCATCGGGTCCGATTGTGCCCGCTTTCGTAAAGTAGTCCCGCCGCCATTGCGGCAGCTTGCGGCGCGCGGAGAATCCGACGGCGCGCTGCATCAATCCGGCGATCAGCGGAGCCTGATTTCGGAGATTGAGCAGAACGCCTGCGCGCGAAGCAAACGCCGCGTAATGCGGCAAAAACGCAATCAGGCGGTCCCGCAGGCTCAACCCATGTTTCGCGGCGCGTGCCGCCAGCACCTCGATTTTCATCTTTGCCATATCGACGCCGGTCGGGCATTCGCGACGGCACGCCTTGCAGGATACGCAGAGCTTCAGCGTTTCGAGCATCTCATCGGAGGTGAATGCATCGGGACCAAGCTGCCCGGACAGTGCCAGCCGCAGCGTATTGGCGCGCCCGCGTGTGACGTCGCGTTCGTTCATGGTCGCGCGATAAGACGGGCACATCGCGCCGCCCTGGTGCTTGCGGCAGGCGCCGTTGTTGTTGCACATCTCGACCGCGCCCTGAAAACCGGACGCACCGCCGGGATAATCCGGCCAGTCCAGCGCCGGCACCATGCCGGAGGTGCCGTAATCGGGACCAAACCGCAGATATTGCCGGTCGTCGAATTTTGGCGCGCCGACGATCTTGCCCGGATTGAGGAATCCATCCGGATCAAACAGCGCCTTCACTTCGCCAAACGCGCGCACCAGCCGCGCGCCAAACATGGATTCATGGAATTCCGAACGCACAATGCCGTCGCCATGTTCTCCGGAATGTGAGCCTTTGTACGTCCGCACCAGCTCGAACGCTTCTTCGGCAATGGCGCGCATCGCCTTCAGGTCCTTTTCCTGCTTCAGGTTCAGGACCGGCCGCACATGCAGACAGCCGACGGAGGCATGCGCATACCATGTCCCGCGGGTGCCGTATTTCTCGAACACCTCCGTCAGCCGGCTGGTGTATTCCGCGAGATTTGGCAACGGAACGGCGCAATCTTCGATGAAGGAAACGGGTTTGCGCTCGTCCTTCATACTCATCATGATATTGAGGCCCGAGGCGCGCACATCCGCGATTCCGGCCTGCAGGTCCGGATCGCGCACTTCCACCACGCCGCCCCATTTGGCGCCGATCTTGTCCCAGGAAAAGCCGAGATCGCCCATCATCTCGACCAGACGTTTCAACCGGCGCTCATTCTCTTCCTCGCCCTCATCAAATTCGACGATCAGCAGCGCTTCCGGATCTTCGCGCACAAAGTGCTCGATGGTGGAGCGATAGAGCGGAATTTCGCGTGCGAGATCGAGCATGGTCTTGTCGATCGCTTCCACCGCGATGGGCCCGAGCGTCACCAGATGCTGGGCCGCGTTCATCGCTTCATAAAACTGGCCGAAGTGACAGACGCCCACCACACGCTTGCCGAGAACGGGCCAGAGCTTCAGCTCGACCTGGGTGGAAAAGGCGAGCGTGCCTTCAGAACCAACCAGGACATGCGCGAGATTGTTCTTCGTATTCCGGGGCGTTAGCGCGTCCAGATTATAGCCGCCGACGCGGCGCAGCACCTTCGGAAAGCGCGCATCGATTTCCACCGCCTCACGAGCGCCCAGCGCCAGCAATGAACGCGCGATCGGCCGCAACGCGGAATCGGCAGGCAGTTCGGACAGATCCGGAGACACCTCGCCAAAATGCGCCGGCGATCCGCCGGGCAATACCGCGTCCACGGCAATGACATTGTCGCGCATGGTGCCGTAGCGCAGTGAGCGCGTGCCGCAGGAATTGTTGCCCGTCATCCCGCCGATGGTCGCGCGCGATGAAGTCGAAACATCCACGGGGCACCACAAGCCGTGCGGCTTCAGTTGCCGGTTCAGTTCATCGAGCACGATGCCCGGCTGCACGATACAGCGCCGCTGCGCCGCATCCAGAGACAGGATGCGATGGAGATATTTGGAGCAGTCGATGATCAACGAATGGTTGATGGTCTGGCCGCACTGCGAAGTGCCGCCGCCGCGGGCCGTCACCGTAACGCCTTCGCTGCGCGCCACCGTGAGCGCCCGTTCCGCTTCCGCCATGCTGCGCGGCAGCACAACACCCAGAGGCAGCATCTGATAAGAGGATGCGTCCGTCGCATAGCGCCCGCGGCTGAATGCGTCGAACAGGACTTCGCCAACGCCTTCGGCTTTCAGGCGGCGTTCGAGTCCGGGGCGGGCAATGACGGTCATGGCGTCAGTTATGGATTCAGCCGCGCTTGCCTACAAGTCCCGGACGTGGGAAACAAAAGCGCAGATAAGCCAAGCAGATCGAGGCGCCATGCCCACCAACGCCCCGAGAATCGCGGGACGCCATTTCCTCCAGATTCCCGGCCCCACGCCCGTTCCCGACCGTATCCTGCGCGCGATGGACCGTCCGACCATCGATCATCGCGGACCCGAATTTCAGCAACTGGGCCAGCGCGCGCTGTCCGGCATCAAGACCATTTTCCGCACCAGTGGCCACGTCTTCCTCTATCCCGCGTCTGGCACCGGCGCCTGGGAAGCGACGCTTGTCAACCTGTTCTCGCCCGGCGACCGCATACTGATGTTCGAAACCGGCCATTTCGCCACGCTGTGGAAAAGCATGGCGTCGAAGCTCGGACTCAATCCCGAATTCATCGAATCGGACTGGCGCAGCGCCGTCGATGCCAACCAGATCGAACAGCGCCTGCGCGCGGATACGGGCCACCAGTTCAAGGCCGTGTGCGTCGTGCACAACGAGACCTCGACGGGCGTGACCAGTGCGGTCGCGGAGGTACGCAAGGCCATTGATGCCGCCGGACATCCGGCGCTGCTGCTGGTGGATACGGTCTCTTCGCTCGCCTCCATCGATTTTCGTCATGACGAATGGGGCGTGGACGTCACCGTCGCCGGTTCGCAAAAAGGACTGATGCTGCCGCCGGGCATGGGCCTGACGGCGGTTAGCGACAAAGCGCTGAAAGCGTCAAAGTCAGCCCGTCTTCCGCGCTCATTTTTCTCGT
>JANWHR010000237.1 GCA_025450355.1 Micropepsaceae bacterium | reverse complement strand
GCCCGAAGCCGGTGGCGATCTCTTCCATTCCGGCGGGCGGCAATTTGCCTCCAAGGATGATCCGGACTGGAAGACGTTGGCGCAGTTCGCCGGCGTCAATTGAGAAGCACGAAAAGAGCAACGAGACGCGAGAGAGGGGAATGTCTCTCGCTTCTGTTCGATCGCCTCTAATTCTTGAGGACCAGCGTGTTGATCCGCTTGGGCACTTCGCCCACGGGCACCACCGCCACGATTTTCTTCGTGTTCATATCGATCGCCGTGACCGAGCGCAGACCCGAATTGGCAATGTAGATTTTGCCGTTGGGGGTAAACGTCACCCAGTTTGCGACGGCGCCGCCGAGCTGCCGTCCCGGCAATTGCAGGTCGGGAAGCTTGACCTGATCCATCAGCTTCAAATCTGCGAGATTGTAGATAAACACCGCATTCTGCGGGATGCTGGTCACCCATAGGGTTTTGCCATCCGGCGCCACGCCAATCCCGTGCGAGGGTGCATCCTCGCGACCAGGATCCATATCCACACCGGTTTTCAAATTCGGCAGCTTGATCCGCGCCACTTCCTCATGGGTCTTGAAATCGAGCACCGCAAATCCGTCATACGCCGCCAACTGGACGAACACCCGCTTCGCCGAACCGTCCGGATTTGATTCGATGGTCATCGGCCGGACGCCGTGGTCGAACTTGTGTTCCCAGACGATTTCCTGCTTCTGCAAATCGATCACGGTAAACACGCCTGTCTGCACCGAACCGGTGATGACGTATTTGCTGTCTCTGGTGGTGTAAATGTTGTGCAGCCGGCCGTGTGTGGGAATGGTCTTCACCACCTCCAGCTTCACCGGATCGATGATATCGAGCGCGCCCTGGCCGCGTGCGATGCCCACCAGGATACGGCCATCCTTTGCCACCGCGATGTTGTTGGGGTGATTGGAAAGGACGACCTTTTTCAGCAGCTTGCCGGATTTTTGGTCGAACACGTCGAGTGTGCTGGTGGATTCGTTGCTGACATAGACCCGCGTCCCGTCGGGAGAGAAATTGATGCCGTGCGCCCCTTCGATCGGAATCTGCTGGATGACTTTATCGGTGGCGGAATTCACCACATCGACATGGTCGCCGGCGCTGTTGGTCACGTAGACGAGTGCGGATTCGCCCATCGCGGGCAGCGGCGCGAATGCGAGCGCGAACAGCGAACATTTCAGCAGGCTGCGGAAATTCATGATGAGATCCTCCCGGGCGCAAATTGCCGTCTCAAGGGTATGCGTAACGCGGGCACGACTCAAGTGGCGAGAGCGGGTGGACGGCACGCCGCATGGAGCTTCCGGGGGTGGGCGGATATACCGCTCACCGGCGGAGGGCCAGTCTCTTATCAGGGGTTCACATGAAGCGGGTTGTTGCCGTTCTGTTCGTCTTCGCACTGATTGTTCCCGCCGGTGCGGCGGAAAACCAGCCGGCATGGGCGTTCTTCTTTCCCGCTGCGAATCAGCCCACGGCCGCCGAACCCGATTCTGCGCCAAAGCAGGCACCCGGCAGCAAGCTGAAATACACGATGGCCCAGATCGACGACCTGAAGAATCCGCCGGACTGGTTCCCCAACGAACACGCGCCAATGCCGAAGGTGGTCGCGCATGGCGGTCCGGGCGCCGTGCTCGGCTGCGCGTCCTGTCATCTTGCATCCGGCATGGGCCATCCGGAATCGGCGAGTATCGCCGGCCTGAAGCAGGTTTACATGTTCCGCCAACTGATGGATTTCAAAAACGGCGCGCGGCGAAATGCGATCCTGCTGAATGGAAAGCCGCAGGCGAATGCGACACAGTATATGGTCAATATCGCGAAAGACTTGTCGCCGGAGGACGCGAAAGCGGCGAGCCAGTGGTTTTCGGCGCTCAAGCCGCAGCGCAACTGGGTCAGGGTTGTGGAGGCGGCGAATGTGCCGAAGTCATACATCACCCGCGGTTTCATGCGTGTGGCCCTTCCGGGCGGCGGGACCGAGCCGATCGGCAACCGCGTCATCGAACTGCCCCAGGATGTGAACCGCCAGGTTTTGCGCGACCCCCATAGCGGAACTACCGCCTATGTGCCGCCGGGCGCAATCGCACGCGGGCGCGCGCTCGCGACGTCAGGCCGGGCCTGCGAGACCTGCCACGGTACGGATTTGACCGGCGTTGCCGATGTCCCTTCCATCGCCGGCCGGTCGCCAACCTATATTTTCCGCCAACTCTACAGCTTCAAGACAGGAGCACGGGCGGGTGCCGCCTCCATGCCGATGCAGGGCGTCACGGCGAACTTCAACGAAGCCGATATGGTTTCGCTTGCCGCCTATGTTGCCTCGCTACCGAACAGCTGAGAAGGAATGCGGGCTGGCCGCCGTCACGCCGAAGCGGCGCTATGGCGCGCCGCGAAGGGCGTAAGCCCCGAGGTGTCCAAACGCTACGGGCAGGGCGCCGCTTCAGGGCCCCGAGCGCGTCAAGAAATCGCCAAAGGCGATTTTAGCGCGCGGGATGCGCCGGTGCCGAATAAGCGCCGTCTCGCTTCGCTTTCCTGTGAGGGCACGATTTTCTGAATTCCATCTGGTGCGGCTGTCATATAGCTGTCGTGCACCGTCCGTAGTTTGCCGGCAGCAACCTTGGGGGCAGCCGCTGGAGATGCGGGGCAGATTGGCCCCCGGCGCCGGAGATCACAGCATGATGCATTTTCTCAACGACGGTGAAGTCGTTCACCGCACTTCCAATCGCACGCGAATTCGCATTCCCCAGCGGCGCGGGAATGCCCTGTGGTTCGCCGAGGTCTGCACGCGAATCAATCAACTCGAGGGAGTGACAACGGCGACGCCAAACCGGCATAGCGCGACTATCATCATCCGCCACGATGCAGGATTTGGGACAGAAAATATCGCGGAAGCATTGCGGGCCGCGACTTCGGCTGTTCCGGAGCCAGCGCTTGATATCGCGGAGATCGGCGGCGACCATTTCCCGGAAGATCATCGGCCCCAGGACGCCCGTGCCGGCGAGATCGCGGCTATCGTTGTTCGGTGGGCTGTTGCGGTCCTGTTCGGGACAGCGTTGACGCGCGTGCTGGAATTGGTCGCAAAGAATCTGATTTACGCCGCGGTGCGTGAGCTGGGTTGGCAATTGGAGCGCGGGTGGGCTGCCGTATAGGGGCGGTTCTGGTCTTGTCCAATTCCCGGATCAGGAACGGCACGACGCCTGCGGCGGCGCCAATCATCAGCCCGGCCGGGTCGAGCGCTGCGATTCCCATCAACCGCCGCAAAGCGGGTACCAGCAATGCTGCGCCCTGTGCTGCGGCCGAAGCGATCAACGTGCGCGTCAGCCAGAGATTCTCCGCGCGACGTCCTGGGCCGAAGATGCCCTGCTGGTTGGAGCGGCAACTGATGGCGTGCAGCAACTGCGCGGTCACAAGGCTGCCGAATGCACGCGTGCGGCTTTGGGGGGAGCCGGTGCCGTAGCGGGCCGCGCCATACAGACCAGCGGCCAATGGCCCGGAGGCCAGCAAGGCGCCTTCCCGTGCCAATTCCTTCAGATCGCGTGTGCCGAGAATCGTGCCGCGGTTTTGCGACGGCGCCTTCTGCATGACCCCTGGTTCGGGCGGCTCCAAAGCGAGCGCGATGCCGGGCAATACATCCGTAATCAGATTAATCCACAGGAGCTGCATCGGTGTGAGTGCGGCGCCCGTTCCGGCAACTGCTCCGCCCAGCATCAGCAGCACTTCGCTCAAGTTGGTGCTGAGCAGATAGCGCAGCGCCTTGCGGATGTTCGCGTAGGTTGTCCGCCCCTGCTCGATGGCGTTGATCAGCCCTTCCAGTTCATCCGTCGCGATGAACGCCTGCGCAATGTCCAGCGCCGCATTGGTGCTTTCGTGCCCAATCCCCAGGCTGACGTCGGCGGCGCGCAATGCCGGGCCGTCATTCACTCCGTCGCCGATCATGATCACCGAAGCGCCGGATCTCTGCAGACCCCGGATGACGTGCAGTTTCTGTGTTGGGCTGACCCGGCTGAAGGCATCCACACCGGGCACTGCCGTGGCGATTTCGCGCTCGCTCATCCGGGCGAGCTCGGCGCCATCCAGCGACCGGATGTCACGGCCGCCATTCATCCCGGTTTGCCGGGCGACCGCAATCGCGGTTGCCTGTTGATCGCCCGTAAGCAGTACCGTGCGCACGCCGGCCGCATGCAACCTCTGCATCAGCCCGGCCACGCCCGGCCGCAATTCGTCGCACAGTCCAAAGCAACCCAGCCACGTCATTCGCGACACGCCGGCTGCGTGGCCATTTTTTCTCGCTTGCTTCTGGGCGACGCCGAGCACACGCAAGCCTTCCGAGGCCATGCGCATATTCAGCTCATGGATGCGGCGGAGAGCTTTGGCTGTCAGCAGGCGTGTGCTGCCGTCTTCGAGCATTTCTTCGCTGCACAGCGCGACAACGTCCGGCGGACTTCCCTTGACGGCCAGAAGCAGATCCGGACCCGCGCCATGCACCGTCGCCATGAAGCGGTTTTCTTCACTGCGGTTGACCGTCGAAAGCCGCGGCCAGCGTGCACGCAATTCGCTGCAATCCATTTCGAGAGAATGCGCCGCGCGGACCAGCGCGGTTTCGGTTCCGGAACCGGTGAATTGCGCCTGTCCGTTGTGGACCTGCATCACCGCGTCGCTGCACAGACAGCCCGCGCGCAGCAGCGCCTTGAGACGCGCATCGGCGAGCGCGCGGGCCGGATCATCGCCAGTCAGTCGATCCGCCAGGAGACGCCAGCCTTTGTCGCCCGTGGCGATATGGCTCAACGACATGCGGTTCAGCGTCAGTGTGCCGGTCTTGTCGAAGCAGATCACCTGGCCCGAGGCCAACGCTTCGATCGCGTTCATTTGCCGGACCAGCACGCCGCGCCGGCGCAGCGCTTCGGCGCCGAACGCAAGCGTCGTTGTGGCGACCATTGGCAAGCCCTCCGGAACCGCGGCCACGGCGAGTGCGAGTGACGACCTTGCGGTGTCCAAAATACCGGCGCGGCGCAACAGTCCGATTCCGCCCATCACCCCGATGGCCGCGAGCGTGAGCCAACCCAGTTGCCCTCCCAACTGCGCAAGTTCACGCTGGATTGGGGTCTGTGGCGCCGCCGTGGAGCTAACCAGACGTTGAATGGCGCCCAGCTCTGTGTTCGCACCGGTTGCGACGACCATGGCGGTTGCGGCGCCGCCGGTTACGATCGTGCCGCGATAGACCATGTTGTGCCGGTCTGCGAGCGAAGCGCCCCGGGCGACCATGGCGGAAGCAGACTTGTGCACCGGCACGCTTTCGCCGGTGAGTGCGGCTTCGCCGACCGTCAGCGCCTGTGCCGAGAGCAGCCGCGCATCCGCGGGAATTGCCACACCGCCCTGGAGCTCCAGAATGTCGCCGGGAACAAGGCTCTCCACATCGGCATCCTGGCTTTCGCCCTGGCGAAGCACCCGGCAGTTCCGGGGGCCCCCGATATTCAGATTGGCGATGCTTCGTTCTGCCTGACGTTCCGTGATAAAGCCGATTGCGCCATTGGCGGCGATCACCGCCAGGATCGCTCCGGCCTCGAAAAACGCACGCGTCAGAAGCGAGACCAATCCCGCCGCGGAGAGGAGGGCGACCGGCAGACTGTTGAACTGGGCTGCGAGAATCCCGAAATCCGAGCGTTGTTCTGGCTTTGGAATGATATTTGGTCCGTATTTTTGCAGGCGCTGCTGAACGGCGCCAGATGAGAGTCCGCGGCGGGGCGCGCCGTGCAGACAGGCTGCGACTTCGTCCGAAGTCAGCGCATGCCATGCGGTATCGGCCGGATGCGAATTCTGTGCGCCGACCGATGTGCCGTTCAGTGCGGCACGCAGTCGTTTGAGAATTGCCGCCGCGGCGGCGGGCTGGCGGAAGAGTACGGTGACACTGCGGGTGACAGGATTTACGGCACAATCACGCACGCCATTGAGGTTCAGCAGCGCGGCGCGGATTTCCACTGGATTGGCACTGGCGAGCGCCGTCACCCGGATACGAACACGCCACGGCGTGGCATGAATGATTTTGGCCTTGGCCGCGTTCCGCGGGTCAACGCGGCTGCGTTTGCGCCGGACTGGGAGGATTGGTGCCGGCGGAGCTGCGGCAAATGGGGCCCCGTTAATGCTGGCGGGCAGGCTATCCCCGCGCTTCATGGGTCTAAAATCAGTTGCGAATGTTCACGCGGATGAATGTGCTTGTTCTTGACGTGGCGGTTGCGCGGTCCGGTTCAGGAAGTGTGATTGCCCGCCCGCCTGGCACGTCCCCGCGAGCCACGGCCGGAAGTTCCCGCGCCGTTTCCTTCACTGGCCATTTCGGCGCGCGCCTCTGCGAAGATATCGCCCGTGGTTTCGTTCAATTCGGCGAAGGCGACCATAGCCTCGTCATAGGCCATCATGCCCGCCTTGATCACGGATTTGGCGAGCGGCCGGAGCACCGGAACGACGACTGGCGCAAGAAGCGCCGCGCCAACGCCGATCGCAAGACCTGCAACGATGTTTCCGCCCTTGAAGATCTCCTCAAGCATGTGACTCTCTCCCTCGCCTCCGCGGAACCGTTCCGCGGCAAAAAACGGAAACTCGCAACTGGTTGCAAAGTTTCGCCGTGAAACGGTTTTAATTGACGACATGCAAAGCGCGGAAATTGGCGGGTTTTCCCGCGAAGAAAAGCGGCGCGGGCTCATGCGTCAACGGCGGCTTGCGACCGGTTTGCTGCTGGCGGCGCTGGCCGTCTTTATCGCAACACAGTTTCTGCCGCGCATATTTGCGCTGCGGCTGATTTCGGCAGCAGCTGAAGCGGCGCTTGTCGGCGG
>JANWHR010000236.1 GCA_025450355.1 Micropepsaceae bacterium | reverse complement strand
TGCGGTTCATGTGCCGATCGCCGGACTCGCGCTGCTCCCATTGCTGGTGGGCCTACCGATCCTGTTCGGTCCTATGCATATCGCCTTTTTGGAGATGGTGATCGATCCTGTCTGTACCATCGTCTTCGAAGCCGAGACTGAGGAAAATGACATCATGCGGCGTCCGCCTCGTCCGCCGGACGAGCCGTTGTTTTCCGGGCGTCTGATCGGATGGAGCGTATTGCAGGGCGCGTTCGCCTTTGTGATGGTGGCGGCGATCTATCTTCTGGCCTGGCGCCGGGGCATGCCCGAGGCGGAGGGAAGGGCGCTTGCGTTCTTCTCACTGGTGGCCGCGATCGTCGCGCTGATCTTCGTCAACCGGAGCTTCAGTGCGACGCTCATCACGGCTTTTGTGCGCCCGAATAGCGCTCTGAAATTTGTCGTGTCCGGCGTGGTCTTAATTCTTGCGCTGACTCTGGCCTGGCCGGCCGCCGCCCACCTGTTCCGCTTCGGGCCTTTGCATGCGGATGACCTCGCTCTCGCGCTCGGCGCAGGCGTGATCGTGCTGCTGACGCTTAATACCCTGAAAACCGGTCCGGCCATTCGAAGGAGTTAGAAATTGGCCAACCTCTGACGCTGCCAATCCCGACTCAACCGTTGAAGCCCATGGCAGCCAGTTCTTCCTGCCGGAGCGCACGGGGATCCGGGGTGCCGAATTGCGTCACGGCTCTTCCGGCGGCCAGCGATTTCAACTCTCGCCTCCAGAGTTTGCGAAGCAGGATGACCGCCGCATCCGAGGTCCCCAATCGTTCTTTCGAACGGTCCACGATTTTTCCCTGTCCGCAGATCGCCACGCCGTCCTGGATGCGGATGAGGTTTGGATGCCTTGCGACATCGTGCCAGTTCTTTCGGCCGGAAATGATGGCCTCGATCTCTTCGTGGACTGGGGTGCCTTCGGGACGCTCCGGTCGTTTCGTGTGATAGACCATGATGAGAAAGTGCAGATGACTCTCGTCATCGATCGGCACGTACCAGAACAGCGCCTTGAACCAGAACGGCTTGTCGTCTCGCGCCGAGCGTAGCGGATGCGCCAGAAAGCACTGGTTCGGCATGATGAAGTGAATCTGATCGGCATGCTCTCCGCGCTGCTGGAATTGCGTCAGCCCGAATGACGTCTCCCGCGCCCAGGTTTTGCTCGGAACATAGGGTCTCGCCGCCGTGTTCACGAGGTGATCGCGATGCGAGAAATTTACATGGACGTCGTCCATGATGTTCTCTGCGCTCTGGAAATAGTTGCACGGGATCATTTCGGCCGACGGGCAGACGGTCCACTCCTCGCGCGCGCCGTCTTCCAGGCCGGGTAATGGCCGGAAGGCAGGCGCATCGCCGTCGCCGAAGTAAGCGAAGATGAGGCCGTGCGCTTCCTGCGTGGGATAGGAGGCGAGTTTCGGCACCTTGTGGCAGAAAGGTTTTGGCTCGGCGGGTTGCTCGACACAGCGTCCGGATTCGTTGAAGCGCCAGCCATGATAGCGGCAGCGAACGGTTTCCCCTTCGATCCAGCCGGTGTTCAGGACGCTCAGCCGGTGCGGACACTCATTGGTCATGACGTGCGCCTCGCCGCTTTCACCGCGGTAGAGCGCCAGATTTTCGCCAAGAATCCGGACCGGAACGATCGCGCCCGGTGCGAGGTTTGCGGAGACGTAAATCGGTTGCCAATAACGGCGAAGGTAGCGCCCGGCCACCGTGTCCGGGCCCGTGTGCACGAAGTCATCGGTGTGTGCCGCGATGCGGTCAGTCCCGGGGCTCAAATCGATCGTCGTTCTCATTTTCGCTCCGTCAACCTCTATCGCCACCTTGCCCGGACTGTTTGCGTTTAGCAGAATTGCCGCAGCTACGCATGGGGCAGGGCTGCGGCACATGGGGTGTTCCGCGCGAAAGCCGGCGTGGAACGATTGTCATGCGAATCCCTGCGCCCCCGGTGCAAAACAGCAGGATCATCGGCCTCGTGATGGCGCTGTTCTTCGCCTTCGGCTTCTGCACGGTTCTGGTGGACAGCATCATTCCCAAGCTGAAAGCCACCTTCGCGCTTTCCTATGCGGAGGTGATGCTGACGCAATTCTGTTTTTTCGGCGCGTATTTCCTGGTTTCGCTTCCTGCCGCGTGGCTGCATCACCGGATCGGCTATCTGCAAGGGGTTGCCGTCGGACTTCTGCTCATGGGACTCGGCTGTCTGCTGTTTACACCAGCGGCCGATGCCGGAGTTTATCCGGGGTTTCTGCTGGCGCTTTTCATTCTCGCGTCTGGCGTCACCATCGTGCAAGTGGCGGCCAATCCGCTCGCGACAGGCGCTGGCGACCCACGCAGTGCAGCAAGCCGTCTGACGCTTGCCCAGGCGTTCAATTCGCTGGCAACAACAGTGGGACCGGTTTTTGGCGCCGCCCTCATTCTGGCGCATGGGGTTGAGGTCCCCGATGCCGGCAAACTTTCGAGCCAGGCTCTGGCAATCGCGCGGCGCGAGCAGGCACAGGTATTTCAGCTTCCGTTTCTGATGATTGCGGCCGTCCTGATTGCAATGGCAATCCTTTGCTGGAGCGTCAGACATTGGGTCCGGCAGACCGCACCCTCCGTGGCCATCCATGGAAATGTGCGGCTATTGCGCAATCGGCGTCTGCTTTTCGGCGCCATTTCAATATTCCTTTACGTCGGCGCGGAAGTCTCAATCGGCAGCAGCATGACCAATTATCTCATGCTGCCTGGCACACTGGCGGCCGCGGCGCAATCTGCCGGCACGCTGGTCTCGCTTTATTGGGGATTGGCCATGACCGGCCGGTTCATTGGCGCGGGACTCATGCGCAGGGCCAATCCCGCGCTGGTTCTGACCCTCTGCGCGTGTGGGGCATTTTCCCTGGCGGTGACGTCAAGCTTGTCTGCCGGTGTGTTCTCGGCGGCAACCATCCTCGCCATCGGCCTGTGCAATTCGATCATGTTCCCGACGATCTTCGCTTTGGCGGTCGCGGGTTTGGGCCTACAGACCGCGCAGGCATCCGGCATAATCTGCCTCGCGATCGCAGGCGGCGCTGTCGTGCCGCTTGCCACCGGCGCGGTGGCCGATCTCATCGGCCTCAAACTGGCGCTGCTGGTTCCGGCCCTGTGTTATCTGTGGATCGCTTACTACGGGCGATTTACCGCGGCGCAGCCGGTTGGAACCGGAAGTCCGGAGTGTGGAGATACGGGGCGGATCATCGGAGAGATTGTGACATGAAACTGGTCATCGCGGCACAGCGCGAATTACTGCAACGTGGTGACGACGGCGTCGCCTTGTGCGCTGACGTGGGCGAATGAAAACCTACACCGGCGGATGCCACTGCGGCGCTGTCAGATATGAGGTCGAGACGGAACTCGGGCCGGTGATGGAGTGCAACTGCTCCCATTGTTCCAAAAAGGGCTTTCTGCTCCACTTCGTGCCTGCGGGGCAGTTCAGGCTGTTGAGCGGTGAGCAGAACCTGACGGAATATCGCTTCAACACGAAGAGAATCGCCCATCTTACCTGCGCGACCTGCGGGGTTGAATCTTTCGCGCGCGGGCAGAACCGCGACGGCACACCGGCGGTGATGGTCAATGTCCGCTGCCTTGACGGGGTCGATCCGCACGCACTGACGATCCGGCAATTCAACGGCAGGAGCCTCTGACCAAATTGCCGCCCGGCTGTCATGCTATCGTGATGAAAACGAACAGGGACCTTCGTGCCTCCGCGTGAGCCTTTAAATTTGCTGTCCATGTGAGAGGGACGACCATGCCGCATGTGACGGCGGATGACCGGGTGAAGCTCTATTACGAGGAGAGCGGCCGCGGCGTGCCGATTCTTTTCGTGCATGAATTTGCCGGAGATTGCAGGTCATGGGCGGCGCAGGTCCGTCATTTCAGCAGTACGCATCGTTGCATCACATTCAACGCGCGCGGTTATCCGCCCTCGGATGTCCCATCCGATCCTGCCGCCTATTCGCAGGAGCGCGCGCGCAACGACATTCGCGACGTCCTGGATGGATTGGGGATCAAAAATGCGCACATCGTTGGGCTTTCGATGGGCGCTTTTGCGGCGCTGCATTTCGGGATCGCGTGGCCCGCGCGCGCCCGGTCGCTGGTGATTGCCGGTTGCGGCTATGGCGCGGCGCCCGATGCGCGCGCGCAGTTCGTGAGTGAAGCGGAAGCAGCCGCGAACCAGTTTGAAGAACTTGGCATGGCGAAGGCCGCGCAGGGTTACGCGCTCGGGCCGTCGCGTGTGCAGTTCCAGAACAGGAATCCGCAAGCGTGGCAACTGTTCAGGGATCAGCTTTCGGAGCATTCGGCAACCGGCGCCGCACTGACCATGCGTGGCGTTCAGGCGCGGCGGCCGTCGCTCTATCAACTCACGGACGCGCTGCGAGAGATCGCTTCGCCCACGCTGGTCATGACGGGTGATGAGGATTGGCCCTGTCTGGAACCCGCGTTGCTCCTTAAACGGACTATTCCAGCGGCTGCGCTGCTTGTCCTGCCCAACACCGGCCATACGATCAATCTCGAAGAGCCGGACGCGTTCAATGCGCATGTCGCGTCATTTCTGGACCAGGTGGAATCGAACGCCTGGCCGGTGCGCGATCCGCGCGCGATGACCGGCGCCATTCTCAGCCGGTAAGCGCGCGCCCACATTGTCTCAATGATGTCACACGCAAGCCGAATTGAACGCGATAGCGTTCAAATTCGACCCTTGGGGGACGGCGATGAGACAAGCCCTCGAATTCAAAGCCTGCGCGCAGGATTGCCGCGACCTGGCGAAAAGAGTGCACGACCTCCGTTTCAAATCCCTGCTGCTCGAATTGGCCGATCAGATCGATGAACTTGCCGAAGCCCGCGAAGCATTTCTGAAACGCCTTCCGTGGCCGGCGGACTCCGCGGCTATACGGCGCGTCCAGTAAATAATCCTGTCATCCCGGCCAAGCGCCGCAGGCGCGTAGAGCCGGGACCCACTCATCCGCCGGTCCGGGTTTGCCGTAGGTCCGGGACGACACGTCGCGATTTCCGTGATGATAGAGTTTGGTAATTCAAAAATCCGGCTGCCTGGCTTGCGGGATCGGATAGAGATTCTGGTGGAACTGATCGCCGTTGTTTTCGGCGCATACCGTCTCAAGCATCGGATTGTTCACCTTGAACCATGTCCGCGCCATGGTGATCGGCGCGTTGAATGCGCCGGGGTCTTCCACCCGCGCAATGGCCGAGAGATTTTGCCCGTCTGCGGAGACCGTGAACCGCTCCACGACATGCAGCTTGTCCGTATGCGGCGTGCGGAAATTGTCGATGTAGCTGAGCCTGTCCGCCGACAGGCCAATGGTGTCCACCACCAGCGTGTTGCCGTTTTCATAATGGCCGACGGATTCGCCGAACCATGATGGCTTCGGGTTCGTCGAGTGTGGAACGTCCAGGAAAACGCGGCGCACCATGTGATCGCGCTGCCACATCATCCAGACCTCATGGGGGGTCTGGATGAAATACATGGGTTCAAAGGGATAGATCAGTTGTCCCGGAACGCCACCGGGCCAACAGCGCGATTGCGCGAGGAACGGCACCTGCCGCTTGCCCTCCAGGATTTCATCGTTGGTCGCCTGTACGGCGGCCGCCGCCCAGGGCTTCAGAATCGGATCTTTGCTGTTGGCGATCCGAACCGTCGGTTGCCGGCCATTTTTGATGACAAAGCCGGAGCTTTGGGCTTTGACCGCATCGTTTTCCGGCGCATCGACCACGGAATTGTTGATGAAGGGATAGGCGGGATCGTTCTTCATCGGCCCGTGACCGTAACCGGGCGGCGGGTCCTGCCAGTCCTCGAAATTCGTCTGCCAACCGAAACCGCTGGACGCGAGATTCGGGATTGAATGGTGGCCGATGTCCTGCGCCGGCGCGGCGGTGGCCGAAAGCGCGGCGAGACTGACAGCAAGGATAAACACGCGCACGACAGGTTCCCTCGAAAGCGGGGCGAGACTCATTACCACCGCCGGGCGTTGCGGAACAATGCGTTGTTCTGTCAGTAGTTTGCTGCCGTTTCGGGCGAGTGGCCGCGGCGGTATACCAGCATCGTTCGCTCGAAGCTCATCACATCAATTCCGTCCTGGTTGATTCCACGTGTCCGCACGGTGACGATACCCTGCGCCGGGCGGCTTTTCGACTCCCGCTTATGAAGGACGGTGCTTTCGGCGTAGAGCGTATCGCCGGCAAAGACCGGATGCGTCGCGCGCACCTTGTCCCAGCCGAGATTGGCGACCACCTTTGCGCTTACGGTGCGTACGCTCATGCCCGTCAGCAGCGCCAGCGTAAAGGTGGAATCCACCAGAGGCTTCTTCCATTCGGTTTTCGCCGCATAGGCCGCATCGAAATGCAGCGG
>JANWHR010000235.1 GCA_025450355.1 Micropepsaceae bacterium | reverse complement strand
GCCGCCGCTGCGGCCGGCGGACCGGCGCGAGAGCACCGATTCACCCGCTGGTGGATGCGCCTGTTGGCGGCGATGGGTTTTGCCGGCGTTGGATTTCACGCCTACGGCGTGTCCCGCAACATGGGTGGCTGGCGCAACTGGAGCCAGAACGTCCTCAACGGGCCGCCGCTGCCGGCGCCCCCGAGTTTCGCCGGTCTTGCACTTGCCGGTCTCGCCGCGCTTGGCCTGATGAAGGACCATCCCAATGCATGACTTTCGAAAAATTCCTGCCGGCCAGGATCGCTATCCCGGCTACGACGTTCTGGCCAAGCGGCTGGGACCGTCCTGGAATGAACAGACCCGTCGCGTCATCACCCGCAGGCTCTCGATCGGCGCCGAGCCGCAATTCTTCACCGCCGAGGAATTCCAGACCGTCACCGCGATTGCAGCCCGCATTGTGCCGCAATCCGCCGCGCGTCCACCGGTTCCGGTAGCGGCGTTGGTGGATGAGAAGCTGTTTCGCGGTGCATTGGATGGCTTTCGGCTGGCGGGAACGCCGCGCGACGGCGATGCATGGCGGCTTGGCCTGAAGGCGCTCGATGCGGAAGCCCGGACGGCCTATGGCGGACTTTTTCATAGCCTCGCGGAAGGGTTACAGGATGCTTTGCTGACGCGTATGCAAGCTGGAGAACTGAAGGCGCCGCAATGGGGCAGCATGCCTCCAAAGGACTTTTTCGAGAAGCGGATGGCGCGCGACATCGTTCTTGCCTACTACGCGCATCCGACCGCGTGGAGCGAAATCGGGTGGGGCGGGCCTGCGAGTCCGCGTGGATATGTCCGTCTCGATTTCGACGAGCGCGATCCCTGGGAGGCGGCTGAAGCCGGAAGCGGCGACGAGGCTTCGGTACGCCGGATCAACCGCCATGTTCGATAACCCGCTGGAAAGTCCGCGCGCGCGGCGAGGACGTGCACCTGACGTCTTCCGTCCCGGCGGATGGGTGCCGATGCGCGAGTATGGGGAAAGTGAGGCCGTCGACTTCGCGATCATTGGGACCGGCGCCGGCGGCGGCACGCTTGCCTGCAAACTGGCGGAGCATGGTTTTTCGGTCGTGGCCTTCGACGCGGGACCCTATTTCCGTCCGCTGGAGGACTTCGCTTCCGATGAATCCGAGCAAACCAAGCTTTACTGGACCGACGACCGCATCGTCGACGGGGCAAACCCGCTGCAGATGGGCAGCAACAACAGCGGCAAGGCGGTCGGCGGCTCTACCGTGCATTTCGCGATGGTGTCGCTTCGCTTTCGTCCCGAATGGTTCAAGTCGCGCAGCCTGCTCGGCTACGGCGCGGACTGGCCGCTCAACTGGCGCGAAATGTGGGACTACTACCGCGAAGTCGAACAGGCGCTGAAGATCGCCGGACCGGTCAGCTATCCCTGGGGGCCGCATCGTCCCCGTTACCCGTACCGCGCGCATCCGCTCAATGCAGCCGCACGAGCGCTCGCCAAGGGATGCGAGGCGATGGGCATCCAGTGGACGGAGACGCCGCTGGCGACTTTGTCGGCGCCGCGTGGGCTCGCGCACCCTTGCGTCTATCGGGGCTTTTGCGTGACGGGTTGCTCGACCAACGCGAAGCAGAGCGCGCTCGTGACCTGGATTCCGCGTGCGATCGCGGCAGGTACGGAAATCCGTGATCTGGCAATGGTTGGAAGAATCGAGCTGGACAACGCGGGGCTGGTGACCGGCGTGCACTATCACCGCGACGGGGCCTGGCATTTTCAGCGTGCCCGCAACGTCGTGGTCGCCGGCTATGCGATCGAGACGCCTCGGCTGCTTTTGAATTCGGCCAACCGCAAGTTTCCTGATGGGCTGGCCAACAGCTCCGGGCTGGTCGGCAAAAACCTGATGGCGCAATCAAATCAGGCCGTTTGGGGCGTGATGGACCACGAGGTTCGCTCTTACAAGGGACCGCCGTCGCTGGCGATCACCGAGCACTGGAATTACGAGGACAAGGGCAAGGATTTCTTTGGCGGCTACAGCTACATGAGCCAGGGCCCGTTGCCGCAGCTCTGGGCCGATACACAGATGAGCGCGCATGGTCTTTGGGGCTCGCGGCTGATGGCGGAAATGAAAAACTACAATCACGTGGTAGGTTTGAAAATCGTCGGCGAGATGCTGCCGCAGGAAGCCAACCGCGTCACGCTTACCGACGAACTCGACCAGTATGGGCTCCGAATTCCCCGCATCACTTATTCCTGGTGCGACAATGACAAGCGGCTGATCGACCATTCGCTGAGATTCATGACGCAGGCGCTGCGAGCCGCCGACGCACGGGATTTGTGGACGCAGGACGACGACACCTGCCACCTCAACGGTACGGCGAGGATGGGTAGCGATGCAGCCAATAGCGTCGTCGATGCCGATTGTCGCAGCTGGGATATTCCGAATCTCTGGATCTGCGACGGGTCGATTTTCCCTACCGTCGGAGGCGTAAACCCCTCTCTCACCATACAGGCCATCGCATGCCGGACGGCAGACCGAATAAAAGCTCTTGCGCTACGCGGCGAACTCGAGGCTCACGCCTTCGGCTGAGTCAAATTTCTGAAGTTTCGAAACCGGAGTCATGACCGTGGCCACGTCGATCAACCAGCCGCCAACTCGGTCGACCGCACCGCCGGTGACGGTCCACAGAGTGTTGACCGGCCAGAAGGCGCTGGTGACGGGCGCGAATTCCGGGATCGGCCAGGCAGTCGCGATCGCGTTGGGTGAGGCCGGCGCCGACGTCGTCGTCAATTATATCGACGGCGACGCCTCGGCCGAAGCCGTGGTCGAGAAAATCCGGAAATTCGGCGCAAAGGCCTATGCGCACAAGGCTGACGTTTCCTCGGAAGACGAGGTCGCCGCGATGTTTGCGCGAATGATGCAGCAATTCGGCACCATCGACATCCTCGTCAACAACGCCGGGCTGCAGCGGGATTCTGCCTTCCAGGACATGACGCTGGCGAACTGGAACAAGGTCTTGAACGTCAATCTGACCGGGCAGTTCCTGTGCGCGCGCGAAGCTGTCCTGGAATTTCTGCGGCGCGGCGTAGTGCCCTCGATATCAAGCGCCGCCGGCAAGATCATCTGCATGAGTTCGGTTCACCAGGAAATTCCATGGGGCGGCCATGCCAACTACGCCACGTCGAAGGGCGGTATACGCCTATTGATGGAGAGCATGGCGCAGGAGGTCGCGCCAAAACGGATTCGCGTCAATGCCATTGCCCCGGGCGCCATCCGGACGCCGATCAACACCTCGGCGTGGGAGACCAGGCCGGCTTACGAACGCCTGATGACGCTGGTTCCTTATGGGAGGATCGGGGAGCCCGACGACATTGCCCGCGCCGCCGTGTGGCTCGCGTCCGACCACTCGGACTATGTGGTTGGCACCACGCTATTCGTCGACGGCGGCATGACGCTCTATCCGGGGTTTGCGACCGGTGGTTGAGATCGTTCCGGAAACGGACGCGCCGAGCAGACGGATCCTTGCGCGCTTGTAATACGCCGGCGCGGGAATAAATCGGAACGGAACGCGCGGGGTTCAATTGGTTATTGGTAGAAACCGCAGATGGCGAAACGATTGATCGACGCCTCTGCATCGATGACGGGTCCCGCCATGAGTATATACCGCACATCTTCGGCCGAGGTCGTGGTGATTACCGGCGCTTCCGCCGGGGTAGGCCGGGCGATCGCGCATCGATTTGCCAGCGCCGGATGGCGGATCGGATTGATCGCGCGCGACGTTGAGGCTCTCGACGAAGTCAAGCGGGAGGTTGAAGAATTGGGCGGATCCGCGATGATCGCGGCGGCGGATGTCGCTGATGCCGAAGCGTTGTTTGCTGCCGCGGATACGATCAAAAATGCCTTTGGCGCGATCGATGTCTGGATCAATGATGCCATGGTCACGGTGTTCGCGCCGGTGTGGCAGATGACGCCGGAGGAATTCCGCCGGGTCACGGAAGTAACCTATCTGGGGCAGGTGCACGGCACCATGGCTGCACTGCGACACATGCGGCCGGCCAATCGCGGAAAAATCATCCAGATCGGCTCTGCGCTTGCCTATCGAGGTATTCCATTGCAATCGGCCTATTGCGGAGCGAAGCACGCCATCCGCGGATTCACCAACGCGCTGCGAACGGAGTTGATTCATGAACGCAGCGCGATCCGGTTGACCATCATGGAGTTGCCGGCGGTCAACACGCCGCAGTTTGACTGGGCGCGAACCCACATGGCTCGTCAACCCCGGCCAGTCGCGCCGGTGGTTCAGCCCGAAGTGATTGGACGCGCCGTGTTCGACGCGGTCCAGCATCCCCGCCGCGAGTACTGGATCGGATTGAGTACACTGAAAGTGATCCTCGGAAATATGGTGTTGCCTGCCTTTCTCGACAGCTATCTGGCGAAGGTTGCGTTTGACGGGCAGGAGACGGCCCGGCCGGTTTCGTCGGACCGCAAGGATAATCTACTGACGCCTGTGCATTCACTGCATCGGACACGCGGACGCTTCGGAAGCGAAGCGACAAATCAGGCGATTGTCACGAGCGGTCCGCTCACCCGGATAGCGCCCGTCCTGATTGGTGGCCTTCTGGTGTTTGCGACTGGAATTCTGGCGGCTGCTTTGGTGCGGAAGCCCCAACTGGCGCGGTACTCACCCCCGCTTTCGAGGCGTCATGGCCGCTCGCATTGAAGATTATGCCGCTATTGGAAATTGCGAGACCATGGCGATGGTGGGACGCGATGGCTCGATCGATTGGCTCGGCTTTCCCAGGTTCGACAGCGCCGCATGCTTTGCCGCGTTGCTCGGAGATTCCCGGAATGGCCGTTGGCTCGTCGCGCCGACGGGGGTTCCCGCCGATGTAAAACGACGTTATCGCGGCGACACAATGATCCTCGAGACGACTTTCGAGGCGGAAACCGGCGCCGTCTGCGTTGTCGATTTTATGTCGCGTGGCGAGGGAACTTCCGACCTGGTGCGGATTGTGAGGGGCGTGCGCGGCAAGGTCGCGATGCGCACCGAACTGGTGATCCGCTTTGAATATGGCTCGATCATGCCGTGGGTATCTCGCCGGGACGACGGGCGGCGCGAAATCACCGCAGGCCCCGACCGGCTCTTGCTCGCGGCTGACGTTCCACTCCACGGCGAGGATTTCCGGACCGTCGGAAAGTTTGAAGTAGAAGCCGGCGAGGAAATCTCGTTCATGCTGAGTTGGTCGCGGTCTTACCATGCCGCGCCGGAGCCGCGTTCGGCCAGCGAGGCGCTGGCGCAAGCAGAATCGTTTTGGTCCAAATGGTTGGAGCGTTTCAAGCCGGGAAAAGAATGGCCGGAAGCCGTGAAACGCTCGCTGCTGACATTGAAAGCGTTGTCGCATCGGGAAACCGGCGGCATCGTGGCCGCCGGAACGACGTCGCTGCCGGAAAAGATCGGAGGCAGCCGCAACTGGGATTACCGCTTCTGCTGGCTGCGTGACGCCACCTTCACTCTATACGCGCTGCTTGGCGCCGGGTTCGTCGAGGAGGCGAAGGCTTGGCGTGGATGGCTATTGCGTGCCGTTGCAGGCAGTCCGCAGGATTTGCGGATCATGTACGGTGTTGCCGGCGAGCGCCGTTTGGAGGAGTATGAGGTCTCGTGGCTCAAGGGCTATGAAGCTTCTTCACCGGTCCGTATCGGCAACGCCGCCGCAAAGCAGATTCAGCTTGATGTTTATGGTGAACTTCTTGACGCCCTTTATGTTGCCCGCAAGGCGGGCCTTGATGCCAACGCCGCGAGTTGGGCGCTGGAATGTTCGCTGATCGGGCATCTCGAGACCATCTGGAATGAGCCGGACAACGGGATCTGGGAGGTCCGCGGCGGTCGCAAGCATTTTACCCACTCCAAGGTCATGGCGTGGGTCGCGTTCGACCGGGCGATCCGTTCGGTCGAGGAATTCGGGCTGGACGGGCCGGTCGCGCATTGGCGCGAAGTTCGCGACGTCATCCACAAGCAGGTCTGCGAGAAAGGATTCGACCGCGCTCTGAACAGTTTCGTGCAGTCCTACGGCTCCAAGTCTCTTGATGCCAGTCTGTTGCTGATCGCAATGGTGGGCTTTTTGCCGCCGTCCGATCCGCGCATCCGCGGCACCCTTGCCGCGATCGAAAGCGGCCTGATGCGCGAGGGCTTTGTGTTGCGGTACCACACCAGCGAGGGCGCGGACGGACTTCCGGCAGGGGAGGGGGTATTCCTGGCTTGCAGTTTCTGGCTTGCGGACAATTATATCCTGCAGGGTCGCCTCGACGATGCCCGAAAACTGTTCGAAAGCCTTCTGCTCGTCCGCAACGATGTTGGGCTTTTGGCGGAAGAATACGATCCGTCCGGCCGTCGACAGCTAGGAAATTTTCCGCAGGCGTTCTCTCATCTCGCATTGTTCAATACGGCCCATAACCTGACAAGTGCGAATGGGGCTGTGCACCAGCGCTCCAGGCAATGAATACCAATTCCGGAAGGGGAGCTTGGCGGATACAATCCGTATTGAGGCAGGTACCAAGCAGATCCTTGCGGGTAAGAGAGCGCATTCAAAGTCGCGCTAGCCCCACTTTTGACCAGCGCCGGGTCTGTTGCGGATAAATGCCAGGATTGACGATCTCGACGAGTGGCGAACCTTCGAAATCCAGCAGACTGGAACTTCCGACACCTGGGCCCTTTATTGCTCAGCTAAATTTCCTTCATCACCTGAGCATAGGCGATCAAGGCAAACAATGCGGTTCCCCCGATTACGTTGCCAATGAGGACCGGAATGAAGAACTCCGTGATCATGGACGGGACGCCGAGATGTCCGTTCAGGACCAGAAAGAATGCCTCGACACTGCCGGCGACAATATGCATAAAGCCGCCCGCCGCGATGAGATAGGTCATGACGACGATGACATGGAATTGCGCTGCCTCGGCGCTGGGGATCAGCCAGACCATGGTCGCGATCAGGAAGCCGGATGCGACTGCGCGGAATGTCATTTCCAGCCATGTATGACCGGTGATCTGGCTCGCGATGTCGAGCATGGCCTCCTTTAACTCGGCGGTCAGAGCCGGAGTGAATGTGCAGATCAGCGCGGCGATGAAGGTCCCAACGATGTTCGCGATCAGCACGATCCCCCAGAGCCGGACAAGTCGCCACAGATTGACGAGAGTCATGTTGGCCATGACCGGCAGTACAGCGGTGAGAGTGATCTCCGTGAAGAGTTGCTGCCGTGAGAGCACGACCATCAGGAAGCCCACGGGATAGCCGAGGCTGACGACAAGAAGCGCCCAATTCGAATCCGGCAGATGCGATCGCAGAATGGCCTGAGCCAGAAACGAGAAACTGATCGAGAGCCCGGCCGCGACGCCCGACCACCACAACGAGGTGATCGGCCGGCTCATTTCCTCCTCGCCCAGGCGACGCACGATTTCGTAGATCACCGGCGCGCGCGGACTTGACCTATCCTCGACGTCAACGGCTTCTTTCGCCGTCATTTGACGGCTTTGCGGCTCCACATCCGGCCGATCCGACGGCCGTTTTGCGTTACGATCGCCTGCTTTCTTCACCGTCATTTCCTCGACAATGCGCCATCGCCGCCGTCAAGACACCGGGGTTTCGCCGCCTGTTCAGCGAGCTGGCTAGACACTCGAGGGAGGCGGTGATCCGCGATAAGGGCGCAGATGTCGAAAGGTTCCCACTGATCCGCCACCGCGCCGATATCGGAATACGTCCGCCAATCGGGACCAGATGTTGAAACTTTTAGGCGCTTGGCTTGTTTGCTGGACGGGCTTTTGCCTGCCACTCATCGGCAGCCGGATCAACGGCGCGGCGGCAGTGCGCCAAGCACGGGCTCTGAATAGCGAGAAGTTCGTTGCATGATTTGTGGCTGACCAATTTGCGACGATCTATGGTCGGCATGCTGATGGTGCCCGTCCCTTGTGTCTCCAACTCCCGTTTCCGGAAGGCGTTAACCGCGCGGTGCGCCCCGTCATGCCGCGCCGCCTCGAGGTGCCGAGACCGACATCTGATTGAAGCTGACCTGCACGCACGACCCTGCTCGGCGCAGTAGCGAACTGGCAAGCGCAGCTGAAAAGTCGAAGTGCACCGACCATGGGAAAGCCGTTCCGATGTCGACCGCAGATCCGGCTTCACTCAATCCGAAATCACTTCTCGTCGTCTTTCCGGCGCTTCTCCTCGTTCTGCTGCTGGCTTCGCT
>JANWHR010000234.1 GCA_025450355.1 Micropepsaceae bacterium | reverse complement strand
TCGGCCCAGGCCAGCGCGGCACGTTCGCGGCTGCTGTAGAGGTGTGCCGCCTCGCGCCAGGCGCTGACCATGTAAAGCCGCTGCTCCGTTTCTCCAAGCGCGCGCAAATCCTTCGAATGCATGTCGAGGCAATAAGCACAGCCATTGATCTGGGACACACGATAGCAGACGAGGTCGATCAACTGCCGCGGCAGGCCCGACTTTTCGACCGCCTGGCTGAGAGCCAGCATCGCCATGAAGGCCTCGGGCCAGGCCTGGGCATATTGAAGCCGCTGGTGCATTGAATTCTCCTTCCTGAAAGCATTCGGCCGTCCATTAACCACGGCGGGAACTTCAGCTTTTCCTCAAATTTTAGCAGACCTATGTATGGGAGCGCAGTATTCCGGGACGCTTTCGAGGCAAATGACCGTGGCCGCCGTCATCTGGGTGATTGTTCTCGTTGCACTGGCCGTACTGGCCGGGCTGGCGGTCCTGATTTCGCGGCAGTGTATGGAATCGCGGCAACCCGGCAAGCGCGGGTTCGGGGCGGGTGGCGAAATGCTGATGAAAGGCAATGCAACCTTCGGGCAGAGAGGCCGCAGACCGCCGCGTCCCGAAACCTGGATCTTCCGGAGGAAGCTCCTCAAGTTTCGCCACCTGAAACAGCTCGATGCGCCCAACCTGCGCCCGGGCGATATCGATTTCTGGGCCGAAAAAAAGGGCGTCGAGTCACGTTCGCAGGCGCTGCGCCTGCTCGTCAACATGGCGGTAGGCGCGAAGAAGCCACGCTAACCCAGGGGTGACGCCCGGCCCATGGGCAGCGCCGTTGGGCGCGAACATCGCTGTCACTCCTGTGGCACCACGAACCGGAGTGCGGCCGAGAGCATGGTGGTGACCGCCATGATCGCCGCCATGACAAGAATTCCGGTCACAAAGGCGCCGGTCTCATCCTTCAGCACGCCCATCAGGTAAGGCCCCACAAAACCGCCAAAGGTGCCGATCGAATTGATGAAGGCGAGCCCCGCCGCAGCGCCCGCCCCGCTCAGGATGCGCGGCGGAATGGCCCAGAAGATGCCCCGCGCCGCCGTGACCCCGATCAGCGCCAGAGTGAGGTCAACCAGCGAAAAGACCAGCGAACCCGAAAAGACATACCCGGCCAACCCCGCCGTGGCGAGCGCCAGCGCAAGCGTCATGTTCGCAATCTTGCGTCCGGCACGGTCAACGTAATGCGCCCACAACAGCATACCCGTGGTCGCGAACAGGTAGGGAATCGCGGCCAGGAATCCGATTGCAAGATTCGAAAGGTGATAGTCCTTCATAATCAGCGGCAGCCAGATGCCGATGCCATAGGAACCCAGCGTGAAGCCGAATTGCACCAGCGCGAGCGTCATCACGCGTATGTCCGACAGCGCACCGATAAAACTGCTCTTTGGCCGGTGCTGCACCTCCGCCGCCCGCATGGCGTGAATCGCACGCGCTTCGTCCGCGGAAAGCCAGGACGTATCCTCCGGCGAATCGGAGAGCACGCGCAGCACAACGAAGCCGAGCACGACCGGCGGCAGGCTGATGGCGATGAACATCCATTGCCAGCCGGAAAGCCCGAGCATGCCATTCAGCTGAAGCAGCATACCGCAGAGCGGTGCGCCCACCAGCGAAGACCCGGGAATTGCCACCAGGAACCAGGCGATGATCCGTGTCCGGTATTCGCGCGGAAACCAGGTGGCGAGATAGAAGGTCACGCCGGGGAAGAACCCGGCTTCCGCCACGCCCAGCAGGAAACGCATCGAGTACAGGCTGAGCGGCCCGGAAACCAGCGCCATTGCCGCGGAAACAATACCCCAACTGATCAGGATGCGCGCGATCCAGCGCCGCGCGCCAAACCGGTACAGGGCCATGTTGCTCGGCACTTCGCACAGCGTATAGCTGAGGACGAACCAGCCCGCCGCGGCGCCGAACTGCGTGTTGGTCAGCCCCAGATCCCGGTTCATGGTGAGTCCGGCAAAACCAATCGCGTTCCGGTCGAGATAGGAAAACAGATAGGCAAAGGTCAGCAGTGGAACCAGGCGCAGCGTCGCCTTGCGTAGCGCGCTGTTCTCAACCGGCGTGAGAACTCGCGCCCCTCCGCCGGCGCCGATCAGTCCGGCATCAACCGCGGCATTGCTCATCTTTGCAACTCACGCCGGATGCGTTCCGCAAGGGCATCACCGGTTTCTTTCGTGCCGAGCCTACCACCAATGTCGCGCGTGATCTCACCTTCCGCGATCGCATTCTCCACCGCGCGCTCAATTCCCGCGGCGGCCGCGACACAGCCTGCCTCGTTCCTGCGGCGGCCATGCCACGACAGCAACTGTGCCGCCGAAAGGATCAGCGAAAACGGGTTGGCCAGATTGCGTCCGGCAATGTCTGGCGCCGAGCCATGCGAAGCCTGCGCCATGGCATAGTTCTCCCCCGCGTTCAGCGATCCGCCCAAACCGAGACTGCCGCTTGCTTCCGCGGTCATGTCGGAAATGATGTCGCCATACATGTTCGTGGTGACGATCACATCGAACCGTTCCGCCTTGCGCACCAAATGCGCCATGGCCGCATCGACAATCACTTCGTCCAGCGCGACCTGGGGAAAATCGCGCTGACAGGCACGGCACTCATCGAGAAACATGCCGTCGCCGATTTTCAGAACATTGGCCTTGTGCACGGCGGTCACATGCTTGCGGCGCCGGGCTGCGAGCCCGAACGCCACCCGCGCAATGCGCGCGCACGCCTTTCTGGTGACACGGCGCAACGAGACAACCACGTCTTCCGTAACCAGCAGCTCGGCGTTGCCCCGTTCCATGTTCCGATCGGCGTAAAATCCTTCCGTGTTTTCCCGCACCACCACAAGGTCGAACGCGCCCAGCTTTTGCGGCAGAGCCGGCCAGGTTCTCGCGGGACGGATGTTGGCAAACAGATCGAGCGATTTCCGGAAAAAAGCAGAGGGATTGATTTCTCCCTTTTCGGGGTCGCGGAAATCGAAGGTGGCCGCCGGTCCCAGAATCAGCCCATCGGCGTCACGCGCCATCTGCAGCAATTCGGGGCGGACCGTAATGCCATAACGCTGCAGACTGCTGTGCCCAACCGGCTCTTCGCGGACCTCCAGCGCAAACCCGTAAGCCTCGGACGCCGCCCCCAATACGGGAAGGGCCGCGGCCGTGATTTCGGGCCCGATGCCATCTCCCGGCAGGACGAGCAAGCGCATGAAAAATCTCCGTCGTTGGCGCGGGCGAGGGGCGCGGATTGGCGACTCTGCCGCCACTACCGCGGCCAAGCCCCGAGTTTTACAGATTTATGTCGGAGACCGAACCGACTATCGACGCGCAAAAGATTAAACACAACTGGCTGGGGCTCCACTCTAAAAGAAAACGCGCATGTTCTTTGCACATGCTTGACGCGGGCTGACCCGCGCGGCCGGGGGGCCCGCATGACAATCCGTCACAATCCTCAAGTGCAGAATGACCTGCTCGCGTCATTGTCTGCGCCGGATTTTTCGCAAGTCCGCCAGCAGTTGAAAGACATTCCGCTGACGCATCGCGCCGTCCTGCAGGAGCCAGGCGAACGGGCGCAGTACGTCTATTTCCCGCTGAGCGGGATGATCTCATTGCTGTCGGTGATGAGCGATGGCAAGGCGGTGGAGACCGCGGCGATAGGCCGCGAAGGCGTGCTCGGCGCACATTGTGCCTTCGGCATTCTCCACTCCAGTTCGCGCGCGGTGGTCGAAATTCCCGGTTCGGCCTACCGCGTCCCGCTGGCGCAATTCCAGAAACTCGTGCGCGAGAGCGAACGCCTGCACGACCTGATCGCCCGTTATGGCGAGCTTCGGCTGGCGCAAACCCAGCAGTGGGTCGCCTGCAATGCCCTGCACGGCGCAGGGGCGCGGTTGTCCCGGTCGCTCCTGCACATCGGCGATATCATCCAAAGCGACAACCTGCCCATCACCCAGGAATTCCTGTCGCAAATGCTCGGCGTCCGCCGCACGACGGTGACGGCGCTCGCGCGCGAGCTGCTGCAAACCGGCGTCATCCACTACAGCCGTGGGCGCATCGAGATTTGCGATCGCGCAAGGCTGAAAAAATTCGCCTGCGAATGCTATGAAGTCGTGCAGCGCCTGCCTGCGCAATTGTTGCGCCAGAAGCGATAAAAATGAGGTAGCAGGTCGAATCCCCGGCGCGGGATCGCCGCGTCGCTGCTTCTTGGCGCTCTGGGCCGATTGCCTCTGGCATGAAACGCGCAGACCTGATCCGGCATGTTGAGCGCCACGGTTGTATTCTTCTTCGAAGGCGGAAGACATTCCGTGTTCGTGAATCCCGCCAGACAGAAAAGTTCGACAATTCCCCGTCATCGCGAGATCAATGAATTTCTCGCCCGAAAAGTCTGCCGCGATCTGGAGATTCCTGAGATCTGAAGGAGGGCAAAAGTGCCCACAGGACGAAGCGCGACTATCATTCCGGCGCGGTTGTTCTGGTTTTCAGGAATAAATCCTTGCGGCGGCGGGTCTATAGTCTGGCTGGCGAGGGTTAAGAGATAGCAACGGCTTTCACCACCGGCGAAAAACGCCGGAGATTCGAGGCGCAGATGCTGCCCCATCTGGACGCGGCCTACAATCTTGCGCGCTGGCTGGCGAGGTCATCTGCCGACGCCGAGGACATTGTTCAGGACGCGTTCTTGCGCGCATACCGCGGGTTCGATGGCCTGCGTGGCGCCGATGCAAAGCCGTGGTTGCTTGCCATTGTGCGGAACTGCTTCATCAACGCGGCGCAAAGACGCAGGCGGTACGTGCCGTTGCCGCAAGGCGATGATGATCCCGGCGAATCCGCGTTCATCGACGCAGCGCCCGATCCCGAGCAATCGGCAATTCGTGCGGGCGACGGCCGGAACCTCAATCTCCTGATCGCCTCCATGCCTGCGGAGTTTCGAGAGGTTCTGGTGCTGCGCGAAATGGAAGATCTGTCCTATCGCGAGATTGCCCGCATCACCGGCGCGCCGATCGGAACGGTCATGTCGCGGCTCGCGCGCGCCCGCGCCCTGTTGAAAGAGCGGTGGCTCGTGAATCTGGAAGGAGCCCGCGATGCCGTGCCATGAAGCGCTGCGCACGCAGGCCTATTTCGACGGCGAACTCGATGCCACGGCTTCGGCAACGGCCGAACAGCATCTGGCGGATTGCCGCACGTGCGCCGGATTGGTGCGCGACATGCAGCGTCAACGAGAAGCCATTCGCGATGCCGCGTTCTATCATCGCGCGCCGCCCGAAATGCTGTCCACAGCGGCGCGGCTGCTGGATGCCGAATGCGGAAATTCGTCCGATGAAACGCCAAAGCCATCGCGCGTAAAACCCTTCTGGCTTGGCTTTGCGGCCGGAATTGTGCCGGCCGCGCTTGCCGCGACCGTCGCGCTCTACATTTATTCGGGTCCCGGCGGCGATCCGCTCGCCG
>JANWHR010000233.1 GCA_025450355.1 Micropepsaceae bacterium | reverse complement strand
CCACGGTTCGACCGTGGTTGCAACGCTGAATGTGCGGCAGGCGGTCTATCGCGCCGTCTATGCGGAAATGGCCGCCCGGCTGCAATCGGAGGCGCTGAAGCTCGGATCTCCGGTTTATCTGACCACAGGCGAAGCCGCAGGCGCCGCCCTGGCCAACGACCAGCAGCAGGACCGCGCCTGGAACCTCTGGAAACGCGAAGTGGGGTAGGGACCGCGGGCTTCCAGCCCGCAATTAATTGGACCGCGGGCTTCCAGCCCGCATTTACTTCCTACCGCCCTTTCCAGGCCGAAGAAAACCGCCACTCGTTGGCACAGGTGCAATGACCAGCTTCCACTGGGCTACTCTCGACGTACATGCGGGTCGCCTCAAACTGATCGCCATCGCGCATGAAACGGTCGAAATATTCTGGCGCCCAGAATGCGCCATTCCTCCGCAGTTTTCTGTTCGCCGCATTGGCACTGAATGATTTCCACGAATGAACCACCTGCGAAAGCGGATAGCCCTGAATCTGTTCCACAAGCGCGTGCACATGCGTTGGCATTACGCAGCATGCGAGCAGGTGGTACCGTTCTCCATCGAAGTGCAGAAGCGTCCGTTCCCCGCTCTCAGCCACCTCGGGATTTTCGAGCAGGCGCCCCCCGCAACCTCTATCGAGGGCTTCGTTGATTTTCTCCAACCTGCGCGCTACCGGAAAATTGTCGAACTCCGCAATTGTCGGGCCGGGGAGTGCGTCGGCAAGTCGGAAAATAATGTGTTGGACGATACCGTGTGAATCAAAATGCGGAAGGTAACCGCGATTATGCCATCCAACGTGGCTGCCTGGACCGCGGGCTTCCAGCCCGCCTGTTTCCCCTGATCCATCAGTTTTGATTTTCATCAGGTGACCGCCTTCGTCGGAACACAAAAGAAGCGGGCTGGAAGCCCGCGGTCCAAAAATGGCGCTACTGTGGAATTTCGTGGCCGAGTGCGCCTGCTACGACCTGATCGATGATGCGTTTGTTGCTGGCGACTGCGGCCGGGTCGCTGATGATTTCGCGCGCGACGCCGGCGAAAATGTCCTCGCCGGAGAGCCAGCGGGTTTCGGCATCCGGCAGTTCCAGCGCGATGCGCAGCGCGTGGTGAAATTCATAGCATTCGTGCGGAAGATTGACCGCTGCCAGCGCCCCCCATAGCGCCTGCTTGTGCGCGCTGCGCAGTGCCGTCCACACCGCGGGCGTGTTGATCTGCACCGGCAGGCCATTGAATCCGTTCCGGCAGTCGTCGGCCGAAACCGAGGTGAAGCCGCGGCAGGCGCCTGGCCTTGCTTCGTACACGGAGCAGAGGCCGTCCTTGAGCATGGCGCAGGGAATTTTGTTGTTCGCGCGCTGGCGGCTCGACATGTTGCGCGTCCGCTGGTCCGCCGCGCGCACGCGCATCAGCGCGTCGCCGAAATCCTGCTGCGGCAGTTCGCGGATTTTATGCGCCACCAGGAAAATCTCCGGCGCGGTCGCGGTGACCGACACGTGGCAGCAATAGGCACAGCCTTTCGTACAGGCGATGCCGAACTTCGACGGATTGTTTTTGAGCGAAAGTTCGAAAAACTCGTGGGCGGTCTTTGCAGATTTTGCGGCGCGGCCCGGCGCGCGGCTGCGCAGCACATCGATGATCATGCGCGCGGCCGCGATCACCGACCAGGTCTGTTCCGGGCCTTTGGCGGTCAGGTCCATGCCGCGGCGCGAAACCGCGGCCATGGATTGTTTCAGCTGAACCCGTCGTTCCTGCCGGCCCATATTAGTCAGCAATGGGACCCGATGAATTCTTGCGGTAGTCCAGCGGCGGCTTGCGATCGCCGATCAGGGGCTTGTAGGTGAAATTGGTCCCGCGGCTCTTGTTGAATTCCGCCTTCGCGGCCGCAATCTCGTCCGGACTCTGATATAGCTCAGCGACGGTGAGCGCGAGCGTCTTTGCCGCAACCACGGCGCCTTTCACCCCGATGCCCATGCCATCCGCGGCGGTGGCTTGCCAGGAATGCGCAGGCGTTCCAGGCACCCAGGTCGCGGTATTCAGGGTGGCGAGCGGCGTCACCCAGCTGACGTCGCCTGAATCCGTGGATGAATATTTTTGTCCGTTCACGCGGTAGTTGCGGATGGTTTGCGCGCTGGAAATGGGCGGCAGATCGCCGGGGCCAAGCGTCTTCTGCAGTTTCTGCGCAAAGTCCACTTCCTGCGCGTTCCATTGCGGCGGTCCGACGCGGTGGAGATTCCTGTCCACGATGTGGCCGAGAACATCATTGGGCAGAATGCTGTAATCCCCGCCGATCAACTCATAATCCATCGTGGTGCCGGTGCCGAGCGCGGCGCCCTCTGCTGCCTTCTTCACGCGGTCGAAAACATCCGCGACAATGCGCGGATCGGGATCGCGGACCATGTAATAGACTTCCGCGAATTCCGGTACGATGTTGGGCGCCGCGCCGCCGTTGGTGATGATGTAATGCATGCGCACATCCGAGGGCACGTGCTCGCGCATGAAGTTGGTCATCACGTCCATGATTTCGACCGCATCCAGCGCGGAACGGCCGCGTTCCGGCGCCGCCGCGGCATGCGCGGCAATGCCGTGGAAGCGAAACTTTGCGCTGATGTTGGCGAGGTTGCGGTCCTGCGACGCGTTGTTGGCGTCGCCCGGATGCCAATACAGCGTGACATCGACGTCCCTGAACAGGCCGGCCGAGACCATATAGGACTTGCCGCCGCCGCCTTCCTCCGCCGGTGTGCCGTAAACCCGGATCTGACCTTTGGTGCCGGTCTCCTCCAGCCATTTTTTCACGGCGATGGCCGCCGCAACCGAGCCGGAGCCAAACAGATTGTGTCCGCAGGCATGGCCGGAATCCTGGCCCGGAATGGGCTTTCGCTCGGGCACGGCGGCCTGTGAAAGGCCGGGCAGGGAATCCATTTCAGCGAGAATCGCGATCACCGGCCCATCGGCCGTGCCGGCGCGCGCCACGAAGGCGGTTGGAATTCCCGCCACGCCGGCTTCGATTTTGAAACCGGCGGCGCGCAATTCGCTTTGCAGCAGCGCACTGGTTTTGGTCTCCTGGTAGCCGAGCTCCGGCATCGACCAGATTTGCAGGGCAACCTGCGACATGCGGGCGGCATAGGCATCGACATTGCCGATCAGCTTCGCCTGATTGGCGGCCGACAGTTCGCCGGCAGATGCCGATGCGGTGAACAGCGCGGCCAGCGCGGCGCCGGCCAGCAGCGGTTTGCACGTCGCCATGGCGTTACTCCGTCTTTGCCTGCTCTTCCGCCAACTGCTTGTGATAGGCCTGATCATAGCCTTCGACCTTCGCCTTGTAAGCTGCCAGATCGCCAAAACGCGCCGGATTGTACGGATCGCCCGGTTTGTACACCTGATGCAGGTTGAACTGCCCGGCATGAGATGAAACCCAGATGTCGGGCGAATACTTCTTCAAATCCGCAATCGTATAGGCGAAATCCTGTGCCATGTTGGGATAACCGGGTGAGCCCAGCAGATGCACGCCGGCATTGATTCCTGGCATATTAGCGATCAACACATTGTAAGTGCGCGCGCCGTCTTTCACCGGAAGGGTGAAACTGGTTGCGCCCTTCGTGTGACCGGGACTGAAATGCACGGTCAGTTGGGTTTCACCCAGCGTGATCTTGTCGCCATCCTTCAGGCGACGATCCACGTGAATGGGATCGTAAATGATTCCGCGACCTTTGGGATTGCGCCAATCGATATTGCCGCCGGATTCCAGAACATCGGCATCGCGTTCGTTCATCAGCACCCTGGCGCCGCCGCTGGCTTTCTGAAGCGCCGCAATGTCGCCGACGTGGTCCCAGTGACCATGCGTTGAGGTAATCAGCTTGATGTCGGTCAGCTTGAAACCGAGGGATTCAATGTTCGCCTTGATCAGGGGGTACGAGCCCGGCGCGCCCGAATTGATCAGGATGAGCCCGTCGCGCGTGGATATCAGGTAACAGCCGAGATCATAGGTGCCGACATAATAGAGATTGCCGACGATTTTGAAGGCGGGAAACGGTTTCAGCCAATCCTGGTTGGTAATCGGCAGATGGACGCGCTGTTGCGCCCCCGCGACCGTCGTGAACAGCGCCAGACCGGCTGCAATCAAGAGCGTTGATTTCATTGGCCGCCTCCCATTTTGAGCGTGGCGCAAATTTGCGTCTTTTCCGCCCCAACGGCAAGCGCCGCTGTCGGTTTACCACCCTCTCGAAACTGGA
Organism: Micropepsaceae bacterium; assembly: GCA_025450355.1. Lineage (GTDB taxonomy): Bacteria > Pseudomonadota > Alphaproteobacteria > Micropepsales > Micropepsaceae > CAIYRG01. The sequence goes on along the minus strand of JANWHR010000233.1, from coordinate 5,820 downwards.
ATACAAAGGAATGTTGCCTGGGGAGCAATTCCAATGACGCCGGACGAGATCATTGCGGCACTCGACTTGCGGCCGCATCCCGAGGGCGGCTTCTTCCGCGAGAGTTTCCGCGATTTTTCGGGCCCGGATGGACGGGCTTATTCGACGGCGATCTATTATCTGCTGAAAGCCGGTGAGGTCTCACGGTGGCATCGCATCGACGTGGCGGAGGTTTGGCACTGGTATGGCGGCGATGCCGTGGAGCTGTCGGTTCTTGGTTCGGGATCCATTAGCCGCATTCTGCTGGGTCCCCGGATAAACGAAGGTCAACGCCCTCAGGTCATCGTTCAGGCGCGCGCCTGGCAACGCGCAACAGCTCTCGGATCATACGCTCTGTGCGGCTGCACGGTCGCACCGGGATTCGAACTTGCGAACCTTGAGATCGCCGAGGAAGGCTGGTCTCCGCGCAGCCATTTTTGAACTTCCTTTCCGCCGTTTGCGGGGGAGGTGGCGCGCTCGCCCGAATTACTATCCAGCAACCACACGAATTTTTGCGGGATTTTTTCAGACCTCGGGCATGCTCTGTGGTTCGGGGCGAAAGCGGCCATTCCGGCCCACGCTGATCATGACTGCTTTGACCCTGATAGCAAAGCTCTTGCGCTCCTTTAAGCGATATGGACCATGGCTCCTCGATAGCCGGCTCGATGAAAGGAAAGGTGCCATGCCAACAATTGTTGCCCATCACAACATTACAAAGGGCTCGAAGCACTGGCTCACCTCCCCAAAGCGGAAAGAGTTATTCGGTCCACTCGGGGTGACGAACATCCGAACATTTGTCGATCCGCAAAATCCGAATCGTGTGGCTGTGATGATGGACGTACCCAACATGGACGCCCTGAAGGCGGTGATGCAGACAAAGGCGGCCGCCGATGCAATGGCCTTCGACGGCGTCGTGCCTGAGTCACTCGTGATTCTTGTCGAATCCTGAATCGGCTGCAGAAACATTCGCGCATATTCGTGCAGCCAATGGCGATTCCCGGATCTGCCGACCGGCCGTGTCGAAAGTCTGGAGTGCGCCCGGAGCCGGGCCGCCGTATCAATCTCATGAAGGAGGCGATCGCATGAAGACGATGTGGCGCGCCGATCCTCTTGTCTGGGGTTACGGCCCCAGTGTCTTTGAGGTGTTTCTGGAACCGACCTGTCCGTTTTCCGCCAGAGCGTTCGGAAAGCTCGATGACCTTCTCGCCCAAGCCGGTGAGCATCGCATCACCATCAAGCTCCGTCTTCACTCACAGCCCTGGCATCTGTACTCGGGTGTGATCGTGCGTTGCATCCTTGCCGCTTCAACACTTGAAGGCGGAAAGGCAGCAGCCAAATCCGTCATGGCGGCGGTGGCCGCGCATCGCGAGGAATTCGAGTTCGACCGGCATTGCGGTGGTCCCAACCTTGACGCGACGCCAAACGACATCATCAGGCGGATTGAGCGCTATAGCGGTTTGAAGCTCACCGGCGCTTTCGCGATCCCCGATCTCGATCGCGAGGTGAAGTGGCACACCAAATACGCTCGCCAGAACGGCATCCATTCCTCACCGGCTTTCATGATCGACGGGCTGGTTCAAGCCGATATCAGCAGTGGCGACCCTGTAACAGAATGGGTAAACCGCCTGGTGAAGGATTGATTCAACACGCCAGCATGAAGGTCAAAGCCTTCGTCCATGGTGAATGGTTTATTTTTGCAGCAACCAGCCGAATTTTTCGCGGGCTTTTTTGGCTATCTCCGGACTCGGTGTGTTGGACGCGGGAAATTTGTCACGCCAGTGCCACGGCTTGCAGGCGTTGATGATCGCCACCGAATGGGTCATGTCGCCAACCGCGCGGCGATGCGGCGGCAGCGCCGGATCGGCCGGCGAATCCCATGTGCCCTCCAGAAATTGAATGCACTCTTTGGGATCGGTGCGCATGATCATGGCCCACAGCACGTGATCCAGATTGGTCGCATCGACGTCGTCATCGACGACCACAATGTATTTTGATGCGTATGCCGAGCCGCCGCACTGCGCGGCAATGGTGCCTGCCTGCACCGCGTGTCCGGGATAGTTCTGACGGATGGATACCGCGTGGAAGGCGCGTGCGGCGCCGATCTCATGACACCAGACCTGAACAACGCTGGGCACCCCCGCTTTGGTCATGTTCTCCTTGATCGTCGCCGACCGCAGCACCGCACGGTAACGCGCCATTTCATCGGGGCCCCCACCCATCGGGGGCACGCCCACCACGATCGGGTCGTTGCGGTGATAGACCGCCTTCACATCCAGAACCGGCCATTCCTTTGCGCCGCCGGCATAATGGCCAGTCCACTCGCCAAATGGCCCTTCCATCCTGGTCGTGCGCGGATCGACGAAGCCTTCGAGCACGACCTCCGCGGCGGCCGGGATCGGCAGTCCGGTCACGCGCCCCCGGATCATCTTTGCCGGCTCGCCGCGCAATCCGCCGACAATGTCCAGCTCGAATGTGCCGTAGGGCGCTTCCAGCCCGCCATAGAAAAAGGACAGTGGATCGCCGCCAAGCACCATCGCGACCGGCATCGCCTCGCCGCGCCTGCGGTATTTTTCAAAATGAATTGCGGCGTGGTGCCCGGCAGCCATCACCATTCCGACGGTATTGCGGTCATGCAATTGCGCGCGATAGGCACCGGCATTCAGCCAGTCTTCTTCCGGATCGCGCGTGATGCTGAACGTGCCGGTGCCGAGATACTGGCCGCCATCCTTTTCATGCCAGACGGGCGCGGGAAATTGCGTCAGATCAACGTCACTTCCTGTCACCACGTTTTCGAGCACGGGACCGCGCTCCACGATCTCGTGTGGAATGATTCTCGGATTTGACAGAAATGCCCTGCGATAGCCTTCGCTCAGCTCCCATTTGCTCAGGCCCGCGGGAAACCCGAGCGTCATGCTGCGCCGTGCGCCGGCAAACATGTTCAACAGCAGGCGGAATCCCTTCGGGCAGCCGGGAATTTCGTCAAAAATCACGCACGGCCCATCTTCGGTCCGAAGGATCGCTTCGGCGGCAAGTCCAATGTCTTCCTGCCAGGTGGCGCCCTTCACCTCGCGCAACTCGCCGAGCCGTTCGGTCAGGCGCAGCCATTCGCGCAAATCGTGGTAGGAAATCTTCGCTTCGGGAAATTGTTCGGTCATGTCGCAATGGTGGCATGACGCGCGCCGGCCGGGAAGGCCGTGCAGCCGCAGGTGATCTGCGGTAGTTTGGGCCTCATCGAATCCCGGACGGAGATTGCCATGGCGGAGAAAACCCGAGTTTCGCGGCGCGAGCTGATCCGGACGGCGGCGGTCACCGGGGCTGCGGCCGCGGCGGGATATTCGCCGGCACAGGCCCAGACAGGCCAGCCGGGCTGGGATCGTGAAGCCGATGTGGTGGTGATCGGGTCGGGGGCCTGCGGCATGCCAGCCGCCATCCGCGCGCGCGAGCTCGGATCATCGGTGATCGTGGTGGAGGCGGAGGCCGACATCGGCGGCCACGCCATCTGCAGCGGGGCGAATATTCCGCTGGGCGGCGGCACCAGTTTCCAGAAGCGCGCAGGAATCGAAGACAGCCCTGACCTGGTATTTCGCGATCTGACGGACTGGTCGCTGACCGAGCCGAATGGCTACGCCGATTACCGCTTCAATGACCGCGAGATCATGCGCGCTTTTGCCGACAATTGCGCCCAGACTTTCGAATTCCTGGTGGATCACGGCGTGAAATTCGTGAATGAAAAGCCAGATGGCCGTGCGGGAAGCGCGCACGGCAATTCCGTGCCTCGGCAGATGCATGTTTGGGCCGGCGATTGGCCCCAGGTCCAGACCGGCCGCCCGACGCCCATGGAGGTGCGGGCGCAGACCTCGAACGGCAACGGGCTGATGCGTCCACTGGAATCCGCCGCGCGCAAGGCCGGCGTTGAATTTCTGCTGGAGCACCGCATGACCACGATTCACCGCACCGCGCCGAATGGCGGGCGCGTTCTGGGCGTCGCGGTCACCAATCGCGGCAGGAATCTTAGCATCCGGGCACGGAAGGCCGTGGTTGTCGCAACCGGAGGTTCATCCGGCAATGTAAATTTCCGGCGCATGTTCGATCCGCGGCTGACGGAGGAATATTGCGGACTTGCGGGCATGCCCTGGTCCAATCAGGACGCGAGCGGCGAACTCGCGGGTCTGGCGATTGGCGCCTCGCTCTGGGGCGCGGCCAACCAAACGCTTGAAATCGGCGACAACATCACCAAGCCAGGGAAGATCGGCTGCCAGTATGGCTATGTGAATCTGACCTGGATGCCGGGCAGCCGTGTGTTCGACAAGGCGCGCGCTTCCGGCCTGCGGGTGGGAAACTGGCAGGACGTGATCCTTGTTAACATGCTGGGGAAGCGGTTCTACGACGAGACCGGGGGCGGTTATCCTGGCAACCGCTACAACACGGTCAGTCCCTATTTCCCGCACAGCTACCGCAATGCGCGCAACGTGAAATTCAACCCGCCGGACTGGATTCCCGCGGCCATGGGCGGCATTGGCGACGGCCACAACGGTGGGGGCGCCATCTGGGCGATTTTCGACGCCGATGCGGGGGCACGGGAAAAATGGAATCCGGTGGCGCCGAATGTCGATTACGACGCCGGGTTCTTCTTCAGCGCAAACAGCATCTCCGATCTCGCGAAAAAAATCCGCATGGACCACCAGCGCGTGCCCATGGCTGCCGATGATCTGGAAGACACCGTCTCGCGCTACAATTCCTTCGTCGACTCAGGCGTCGATCAGGATTTTGCCAAGCCGAAGCCGCTTTACAAAATCGCCAAGGCGCCGTTCTACGCCGCCTGGGCTGCGCCCGTGGTTCACGACACGCGCGCGGGCCTGCGCATCAACGGCAAATCCCAGGTCCTGGACATGAAAGGCGAAGTGATCGCCAGTCTCTACTCAGGCGGCGAATCGGCCGGCGGGTTCAGCATGCATGGTCTGGCGCGTTGCCTGTGTCAGGGATTTGTCGCCGGCAAAAACGCGCATGACGAGCGCGTGGAGATTTAACACCGCCTTTCATAAGTGACATGGCGTATCTAAAAAACAGCACGGTTAACCTGCTGAACCTCCACTATGGGGTGTACGCAGTCGCGGTGAACGCCTCCGGTGTGTTCTTTGCGGTGTTCCTGTTGCGGGCGGGTGTGGCGCTTCCCCTGGTGTTCGGCTCAATCGCGCTTCTGCTCGCAGGGCGGTTCGTCGTCCGGCCATCCGTTCTGGTCGCGGCTCCGCGCTACGGGATGAAGTCCGTCCTGCTGGCGGGCACGATCCTGAGCGGGGTACCCTACCTGTTTCTTCCATTCGTCCATGGTCCAGACCTTATGCTGCTGGCCTTCTGTGCCAGCGCAGCAGTCGGCGACGCTCTTTACTGGACCACCTACCATGCCTCTTTCGCCTGGCTCGGCGATATGCACCACCGCGGCCACCAGATTGGGGCGAGGGAGGCGCTGGCTGCCGTGGCCGGAATCGGCGGGCCGTTGATCGGCGCCTGGGCGCTGACGCATGTGGGCGCGAAAGCCGCGTTCGGGGGCGCCGCCGCGCTGCATCTGGTTGCCGCGCTGCCGCTCCTCAAAATCCCAAAGATGCCGGTTGCTCCGGAGATTCCGGGCGGCTTTCGTGCCGCGTGGCAGGGCGCGCTGGTGTTTGCCTGCGATGGGTGGATTGCAGCCGGATATTATTTCGCCTGGCAGGTCGCCCTCTTTCTGTCCCTCGGAGAAAGCTTCTCCGCCTTCGGCGGCGCGCTCGCGCTGGCGGGTCTCGTGGGTGCGGTGAGCGGCCTCATTCT
>JANWHR010000232.1 GCA_025450355.1 Micropepsaceae bacterium | reverse complement strand
GGAAATCATAAAGCGCCCTCTCGCGCGGATTGCGGACAAGATCGCCGGCGAACGGAATCCGCGCATCCATGCCGGGCGCCAGAGATGGTGAGAGCCGTACGACGATATTGACCTTTCGGTCTCGCAGCCAGTCCGGCGGGATGGTGGTCCAGCCGCCGCAATCGCCATCGATTTCGTGGCGCGCAAGCGCCAGCCGCTTGTCCGCCGCCCCTGCATAGCCCTGCACCGGCATGATGCGGATACCGAACAACTGCCGGAGCATGGCGCCATCGGCGTCGCCCGCGGTGCCTGTCGCCGTTGCGCCCCAGAACAGCGGCCGGGAACGGGCCCGCAGCGCCTGCCAGTCGGCAATGCCGCTCGCCGTGGCGATGAAACAGACCCTGATGTCTTCGCTGACATTGCCGATCCAGTTGAACCGGCGGAAATCGACATTGACGCGATCGGGCGCGGTTACCGCCTCATCGAGAAGCTCGGGGTTGAAGATCGTCATCGCCGTGCCATCCGCGGGCGCGGTGCCGTCAAGCCAGGTGACCGATTTCAGGGATCCGGCGCCCGGCATGTTCTGCACCACGATTGCCGGCTGACCGGGAAGGTGGCGCGGCAGATGGCGTTGCACCAGCCGGGCGTAAACGTCCGCACCGCCGCCGGATGGCTGGCCCACGGTGATCGTGATCTGTTTGCCGGCAAATAACGGGCGCGCCGTATCCGCCGCAAAGGCGTGGGACATTGGCAGCGCGGCAACAGCCACAACCGCAAAGCACCAGAGGCGTGAGCGCATACGGGCTCCCATGTGGTGTGCATTGTGGGCGCATTCTGCGCCCGGCTGTCAATTACGACTTGTACGATGGGTAACCGGATGCCGGTTCGAGTGCGTCGAGCAGGCGGAGCATGGCCGGCCATTCGAGAATGCCGTAGGGGCGGCGCGTTTCCGGCCGGTACAGTTGCGCCGTCCGTGCAAGTATTTCCGTGGACGGAATGATCAACTCCGCATTTCCCGCCATCGCGTCCACCTGGGCGCGGCAGGCCATTTCCAGCTGGTACATGGTGTTGAACGCCTGCGGCACATTGGGCCCGCAGGTCAGCAGCCCGTGCGAGCGCAGGATCAGCGCGTCGTGCACCCCAAGATCGCGAACGATGCTTTCCTGTTCGTTCAGGTCGATCGCCGGCCCCTCATAATCATGATAGCCGATGTGGCCGTGAAAGCGGATGGCGGTCTGGTTCAGCGGCAGCAAGCCGCATTTCATCGCTGACACCGCCATGCCTGCGCGGGTGTGGGTGTGGATGACGCATTGCACGTCCGCGCGCGCCTGGTGAATCGCGCCATGGATGACAAATCCGGAGCGGTTGATCCCGTAATCGGTATCCGGTTTCCAGACGATGTTCCCCCCGGCGTCGATCTTCACCAGGCTGGACGCGGTGATTTCCCGGTAGAGCAGACCGTACAGGTTGATGAGCAGGTAATCCGTACCCGGAACGCGCGTGGTGATGTGATTGTAGATGAGATCGGTCATGCCGAAGGCATCGGCCAGCCGGTAGCAGGCGGCGAGCTCGACGCGCGCCTGCCATTCCGCGGCATCGATCGTGTCGCGAATGCAGGGGAAATGCGTGCCGAACTGGCTCAACGCGGGGTGTAGGTCTTGCTGAAACCGTTGCGCTGGTTTGTGACCGTGAAGGTGCCGTCATACTGCGCCGACACCTTGATCCAATAGGCTTTGCCGTTGTGCACCGGCGCCGGCTGAAGTCCGGGCGTACCCGGCACGGGCGCCTTCATCGGCGCAATCGGCATCACGGCCTCGGGGGCGTCGGTCAGATTGGCGATGAACATGCCGGGCTGCGTGTATTCCTGACCACTGAGCAGCGAGAAATGCATCTGCCACAGATCTTCAAATCCCGGCGAGGTATGGATCGAGATCATCGTGAACGGTTCGCCGCCCTTGCGCGTGCCATTGTTCATAATTCCGACAAGCGGACGCAACGCATGATCCATGACCGGCGAGTTGGACGAATCCTGGCCGTGATGCATCCCAAGCAGGAGGTCGACCGGCGGCAGCCTTGTCGTCGGGCACATCAGTTTGAATTCCATGTTCCGGGTCAGATCGCCGAGATGGGCGGTGCGGAACCGGCCGAAGGTGATGTAACTCGCCACCGAAAGCGGATCTTCGATGTTGTTGGCGATGGGCTGGAAACTGGCGCACTCGGGATTGGCCGCGCCCGCCCCCGGCAGCGGATTGATGACCTGGCCGTTGGAGGCGACGATGCGCCAGTCAACACCGCCCTTCAGCGCGATGCGGTCGCCGGCCTTGGCGACGGTGTGCTTCCCTTTCGCGTACAGCTGCGGATAGACATTTGCGTAGAAATCCGCGCCGTTGCCGGGCTGCATGTTCGGCCCGTGATCGATGAACTCGCGGATCGGAATCTGTTTTGCAAGCTCGGCCATCCCGCCGAAGTGATCGCCGTGGTAATGGGTGAGAATCAGATGGTCGATCTGGGTTAAACCGGCATCGTGAACGGCATCCATGATCCGGCCTGCATCGCGTTTCGAGGCAAGGTCGCCAATATTGCCGGTGTCGATCAGGACCGATTCACCGGCAGGCGTGACGAACAGGGTCCCGTTTCCACCCTCGACGTCCACGACATAAATATCCAGAGTGTTGCGGGGTTGCGCCGCGATGGCGGCAGCAGGAAGCAACAGGGCGGCAAGGCAAACCAGCGCGCGCATGGACTCTCAATCCCTCGACAGATCACGGCAAAACGATCCTATTGAGGCCTGCGATCAGCGTCAAATTGCGCGCGGGATTCGTGAATGAGGCGGCGCATCTTTTCCATGTCGCCTGCCTTTGCCTTCGTGTTTGCGATGGGCATCGTCAACCTGTTCGCGGATACGACCTATGAAGGTGGCGGCGCGATCAATGGGCCATTTCTGGGCAGTCTGGGCGCGAGTGCGCTCGCGATCAGCGTCACCGCCGGTCTTGGCGAATTTTTGGGTTACGCCCTTCGGCTGGCCGCGGGCCTGGTGGCCGATAAAGGAGGGCGTTATTGGCCGCTGACCTTCATCGGTTATGTCATCAATCTGCTGGCGGTGCCGGCGATGGCGCTGGCGGGAAACTGGCAGACCGGCGCGGCACTGATCCTTGCGGAGCGTACCGGCCGGGCGATCCGGAAACCCACCGTAGAAGCGATGCTGTCCTACACGACAGGGACGCTGGGCACGGGATGGGTGTACGCGCTGAACAGTGCGCTGGATGAGACCGGCGCGACCATCGGTCCCCTGCTGATGGCGCTGATCCTGTTCCTGCACGGCAGTTATCGCAGCGGCTTTGCGGTGCTGCTGATTTCTTCGCTGCTGGCGCTGATCGCGCTGACATTTGCGCGGATGGTTTTTCCCGTGCCGTCGCAGCTCGAAACCGGCGCAACGGCATCACTCGACCGGTTCACCACAGCTTTCTGGGTGTTCATGCTTGGCGGCGCTTTGTTCGCCGCAGGCCTGATGAGTTATGAGCTCATTTCCTTCTACCTGGTCTCGAAAGACATATTCGCGGCGGACACAGTTCCGTTGCTGCTTGCCTTTGCGACCGGCTTTGGCGTGTTCGCAAACCTCGTGCTCGGGCGGCTCTACGACCGATGGGGCTTCCGCGTACTCTATGCGGCCGTATTGTTTTCGGCCCTGTTCGCGCCGCTGGTGTTTTCGAGCTTTCTCCCCGCGGTGATTCTGGCATTTCCGATCTGGGGCATCGGTTATGCGGTCCAGGATACGTTGCTGAAGGCCGTCGTGGCCGGACTATTGCCCAGAGGCCGGCGCAGTCTTGCCTTCGGGCTGTTCTATGCCGGTTATGGCGTGGGCTGGCTTCTGGGCGGTATTGCAGCCGGAACCCTGTATTCGGGTTCCCCGGCCGCGTTGGCGCTGTTCGCGGCAGCGGTGCAAATCTCCGCGATTCCGCTGTTCGTTCTGGCGGCCCGACTGACGCCCCGAAAACAAGCAAGTCCAGCCAGCGCTTGACGATTCTGCCAAAAGGGTTTCCAATTCCCGCCAAGCGGGATGCCGCACGTCGAGGAATGGGGAAACGGAAAACGATCCGTCGCAGGACAGGAGCCGTTCAATGTTGCATCAACACCCGACGCGCGAATGTGTCATCACTTGCCCCCATTGCGGCACGTCGAAAGACGAAATCATGCCGGATGACGCCTGCCTGTTCTTCTACGAATGCACGGGCTGCGGGGCGCTGCTCAAGAAAAAACCTGGCACCTGCTGCGTGTTCTGTTCCTATGGTTCGGTGCCCTGCCCACCCGTGCAGGCGGCACGCGCCTGTGAAAGCGGCATGCAGTCCCGTTTGTATCTTTGAGGTCCGCAGCGGGCGCCCAGTATGGCGTGCCTGCGTGCCCGTCGTCGCCCCCTCGTCTTGCGCTTCGCGCGATCCCCGCGAGCAGCCCAAAGCGCCGCCGCATTCCCAACAGATGTCGCGCAGAGCGCGACCGGCCCCGTAAGCGAGGGGAGAATGGCGGTCAGGAATGCCTCAGAAATCGCAGGTAGAACGCTACGAACACCAGGACAATGCCGACATTGGCCATCAGCCGTTCCCAGAAATGGTTTCTGAAGAACGCGATATCGGCAGCGACAATGATGGCTACCATCACCACCACGTAAACTACGTCAGTTACCTGCCTGGTCATTTCGTGAGACCCCGATTGCGGTCTGGCTTCACGCGCCTATAAACGGGCCGGGCGCGTGAATCAAATACCGGGTCTTTCAGAACCTCAATCACGGCATGGATACGAAAACCCCAACCGGCCGCGCAGCATTCTGGGATCAGGTCTATGCGACGAAGACCGAAAACCAGGTCAGCTGGTACCAGGATAATCCGGAGCCGTCGTTCGGGCTGATCCGTTCGGCGACATCCGATCTGAGCGCGTCCATCATCGATGTGGGCGGGGGCGCTTCGCATTTGCCCGATGCGCTGCTCGACAGCGGGTACACGGACGTTACCGTTCTGGATGTTTCCAGCATTGCACTCGAGCGGGCAAAGGCGCGTTTGGGAATCCGGGCGGCGCAGGCATCCTGGATTACTGCCGATGTGACGCGATGGAAACCGCAGCGCCAATGGCGCGTCTGGCATGATCGCGCGGTGTTCCACTTTCTCACCAGTCGCGAGGACCAGGAAGCCTATGTCAAAGCCCTGACGCAGGCCACGGCAAACGGTTCCGTGGTGATCGTTGCAACCTTTGCCCCGTCCGGACCGGAGCGATGCAGCGGGCTTCCGGTGCAGCGTTACAGCGCGGAAGCCCTTTCAGCCCGGCTTGGCGCTGGTTTCAGGATCGGGCACCGGACCATGGTTGCGCATAAGACACCGTTCGGCAGCACGCAGGATTTCGTTTTTGGGGTATTCCGGCGGGTGTGACCTGCAGGCGCGCCGGTGACTGCGCCTTTGAGAGTCACGACACCGAAGTCATGTCCCGCCGGCCGGCAGATATCATCGGCGCATTGCTGCCTCCTCTTCAGGCCGGCCTGGCGGGGTCACCCCCGGCCAAATTCACGAACCGCAAGCGGAGCGCGTTTCCAATGACCGAGACCGAACTGAAGCTCATGGCCGCGGCGGCAATCACCGGACTCAGGAGAATGCCGAAGGACGGATAAAGCACGCCGGCGGCGATCGGAATTCCCAGTGTGTTGTAAACGAAAGCGAGCACCAGGTTTTGCCGGATGTTGCGCATCACGGCACGGGAGAGTGTACGTGCGCGGACGATTCCCGCGAGATCGCCTTTGACCAGGGTTACGCCGGCGCTCTGCATCGCGACGTCAGTCCCGGCGCCCATGGCAATCCCGACATCGGCTTCGGCAAGCGCCGGCGCATCATTGACCCCGTCACCCGCCATTGCCACCACATGTCCTTGACTGCGCAATCTATGGACAACGGCATTCTTCTGGTCCGGCAGAGTTTCCGCCCTCAGTTCGGTGATCCCGAGTTTCGTTGCGACCGCCTGCGCGGTCGTGCGATTGTCGCCCGTCAGCATCATGATTCGAATGCCGCTGGCCCTGAGTGCTTCGATTGCAGCCGGCGTTGTCGCCTTCACCGGGTCGGCGACTGCGATGATTCCCGCAGCCTGCCCGTCAATCGCGACGAAGATCGCGGTCGCGCCACCGCTCCGCAGTTCATCCGCGGGTGTTTGCAGCGCGTGATCCGTGATTCCGAAATCGCCGAAAAGTGCGGAATTTCCAACTGCCACCTGCCGGGAGCCAATCCTGCCGGTGACGCCCTTCCCCGTGATGGAGGCAAAATCCGTCACATCCTGAAGCGCCAAGCCACGATCCACGGCACCTGCCAAGACCGCAGCCGCGAGCGGATGCTCGCTTGCGCGCTCCAGGCTCGCTGCCAGGGACAATAGCGCCGCTTCGTCGAACCCGCGTAATGCCACGACAGCAACAACGCGAGGTTTGCCCTCGGTGAGCGTGCCGGTTTTGTCCACCACGAGCGTGTCCACTTTTTCCAGCCGCTCCAGCGCCTCGGCATTCCTGATCAGCACGCCTGCGGCCGCGCCTTTCCCGACGCCAACCATGATCGACATGGGGGTGGCAAGCCCAAGCGCACAGGGACAGGCGATGATGAGGACTGAAACCGCGGCGATCAGCGCGTAGGTGAAGGCGGGTGCCGGCCCGAAGACGAGCCACACCACGAACGCCGCAATCGCGACCAGGATCACGGTGGGAACGAACCAGGCAGACACCACATCGGCAATGCGCTGTATCGGCGCGCGGCTGCGCTGCGCTTCCGCGACCATCTGCGCGATGCGTGCGAGCATGGTATCGGCGCCGATTTTTTCGGCACGCATGATCAGGCTTCCCGTACCGTTGATCGTACCGCCGATCAGGGATGCGCCGGGCGCCTTCCCGACTGGAAGCGACTCGCCGGTGACCATTGATTCATCGACGAAGCCCTGTCCTTCGAGCACCGTGCCATCCACCGGAATGCTATCGCCGGGACGTACGCGGAGCCGGTCACCGATGCGCACGTGCTCCAGTGGAACCTGTTCGTCATGGCCGGCGGCGGGAATTCGCCAGGCGGTTTTGGGCGCAAGACCAAGGAGAGCGCGGATCGCACCGCCGGTCTTTTCCCTGGCACGCAATTCCAGCACCTGACCGAGCAGCACCAGCACGATGATGACGGCCGCCGGTTCGAAATAAACCGGCGCAATCCCGTGTTGGAGTACGTCCGCGGGGAACAATCCGGGCGCGAATGTCGCGACCAGGCTGTAAATATAGGCAGCGCCGACACCAAGCGCGATCAGGCTGAACATGTTGAGATGGCGGTTGCGGAGCGAGTCCCAACCGCGTTCGAGCAACGGCAGTCCGGCCCACAGCACGACAGGCGTTGCGAGCAGGAATTGCAGCCACATGGAAAGCATGGGCGGGACGAAACCGCCGGTATCTGCGCCGAATGCATGGCCGCCCATTTCGAGCGCCACCACCGGAATAGCCAGCACTGCACCGATCCAGAAGCGCCGTGTCATGCCGGTCAGTTCGGGGCTGGCGCCCGCTTCTTCCCCGGGGATTACGGGTTCCAGGGCCATGCCGCAAATCGGACAATTTCCCGGCGCGCTTTGCCGAATCTGCGGATGCATCGGACAGGTATAGATGGCGCCGGGAACCGGGGCGGTCTGGCTGCTTTTCCCGCTCATATATTTGCCGGGGTCTGCCAGAAACTTTGTCCGGCAACCGGGGCCACAGAAATACCAGGTCTTTCCCGCATAATCGGCCTGCGGCTTCTGCGCGCGTGGCGAAACCTGCATTCCGCAGACGGGATCGGTGACGGTATCCGCGGTCACCCGTTCCGGCGTGCGCTGGTCCAATTCACGCCGCGATTCCGGCGCCTGTTGCTTCGTATCTTTCGCACCGGCTTGCGCCATAGCTATCGTTCTCTGCCACACGGTCGCGATCCCGCCAATGACTTGCGGCGGGGTCGCGATCGTGCCATATACCCCGTACCGGCATATGGTACAACATGGACGCCAAACGCAAGGCCCTTCCGCCGCAAACGGCAAAACAGAAGCTGCTCAACCGGCTGGGCCGCGTGGACGGGCAGGTGCGCGGCATCGCCCGCATGGTGGAAGAAGACCGCTATTGCATCGACGTGCTGACGCACTTGCAGGCAGTGCGCGCGGCGCTGTCCGGCATCGAGGCGGAGATGCTGAAAATCCACCTGCACCACTGCGTGGAGGGCGCGATCATCAGCGGCGACGCCGGGGAGCAGCGCCGGAAGGCGCGCGAGCTGATCGAGTTGCTGGGCCGCACATCGCGATGAAGGTTTTCCAGTGTGGTATCGGCGCGGCGCTGCTGTTCGCGGTTGCCGCACCGATTTCCGGCGCTGCGCGGGCGCAAACGCCGCCGGCGCCGGACGAGAGTGAATTGCCGCCCCTGGGAACCGGGCCGAACATGCAGACGGGAGCCAACGGCGCGCTGAGCGATTACCCGATGCAGCGCGATGGATCCGGTACCGCGTGGCAGCCGGATTCGTCACCGCATGAGGGCATTCACGGCAGTTTCGGCCAGTGGTCCACGATGCTGCACGGCTATGCGTACGGCGTTTACGACCATCAGGGCGGACCGCGCGGCGGCGACAAGCCGTTCAGCGAAAGCATGTTCATGGCGATGGCGCAGCGTCCGCTCGATTTCGGGCAGGTGACGCTGCGAACCATGCTGTCGCTGGATCCGTTCATGGGGAAAGACGGTTATCCGCTGTTGCTGCAAACCGGCGAAACGGCGAACGGCGTCACGCCGCTGATCGACCGCCAGCATCCCCATGATTTTCTGATGGAGCTGGCCGGCGTTTACGCCGCACCGGTGACGGAGAATTCTTCCGCATACGTGTACCTGGGCTATCCCGGTGAACCCGCGCTTGGTCCGGTGACCTTTATGCACCGGTTTTCCGCGATGAATGATCCGGAGGCGCCGATCGGCCATCACTGGATGGATTCAACCCATGTCACATTCGGCGTGCTGACGGCGGGTTATGTTTACGACCACTGGAAAATCGAGGGATCATGGTTCAACGGACGCGAGCCCGATCAGAACCGCTGGGATTTCGACCCGCTGCGGCTGAATTCCGGGTCTGCCCGGATCACCTGGAATCCGGGCGATGACTGGTCTTTGCAGGCGAGCTACGGATTCCTCAAAAGCCCCGAGCAGCTCGAACCGGAGGTCGATCAGCACCGGATCACGGCGTCGGCGACCTATAACCGGAAGCTCGGGAGCGGAAACTGGCAGACGACATTCGTGTGGGGGCGGGATGTCGATCATCCAGGAAATACTTCCGACGCCCTGCTGCTGGAATCGGCATTAAGCTGGGGCTCTCACACATTTTTTGGACGCGCGGAAAATGTGGGAAAGGACGAGCTGTTTGCGCTGGGTAACCGCCTGTACGGCCACCTGTTCAACGTTTCAAAATTCAGCGCGGGCTACATTTATGACATTCCGGCCGGCGAGCATCTGATGCTGGGAATCGGCGGGCTTGCGAGCCTGTATGGTCTGCCGTCCGCACTGAAAGCATCCTATGGCTCCAGTCCGGTGTCGTTTATGCTGTTTGTGCGCGGGATGCTTGTGTGATGATGAGAAAGGAACTGAAATGAACAGAATCGTTGCGGCGGTGTTTCCGGTTGCGGCGCTGGCGATCGCCGTTTCAGCGGCCGCTGCGCATCCGCGCCTGAAGGCGGCAGGCCCGGCACCGGGGAGCGTCATCTCCGCTTCGCCAAAGGCCATTCGCATCCAATTCACCGAGGCCGTCGAGCTTGCCTTTTCCGGCATCGAACTCAAGAACGCGGCGGGTCAGGCACTACCGGTCGGCGCGCCGGCGTTGAATCCAAAGGACAAGGCGCAACTCATCGTACCGGTGAACGGCGACCTCGCGGCCGGGAAATACACCGTGTCGTGGCACGCTGTCGGTGATGACACGCACAAACAGGAAGGGAGCTTCAATTTCGAACTGAAGAAGTGATTGCCGCGGGACTGGTTCTTTCGCGCCTGGCGCATCTTTCCGCGCTACTGGTGCTGTTCGGAGCAGGCGTGTTCCCGCTCTACTCCGGAGTCGAGCGCGTGCGCCTCCGGCGCAGCGTGATTGCGGCAGGCGCCGTCGCGCTGGCCGGGGGGATTTTCTGGTTCCTGTTCACCGCGGCGGGAATGAGCGGCAACATTCGCGGCGCAATCGATTGGTCCGTTCTGTCGCTCGTCGCGGGCGGCACCTCGTTCGGGCATTTGTGGCTGGCGCGGCTTGTGCTGATCGCCGCGGCACTCTTGTCCTTTACCTTTTCAAACCGCGCCTCCTGGCTGCTTGGAATTGGGTTGTCCGCCGTTGCCCTCGTCACCATTCCATGGGCGGGCCACGGCCAGGATGGCGAAGGCATCGGCGCCACGATTCACGCCGCCGGCGACATCGTGCATCTGCTCGCCGCCGCAATCTGGGTCGGTGCATTGACGGCACTGTTGCTTCTGCTCGGCGCGAAACGACGGGAAGTGACTGCCGCGCTGATCGGATTCTCGAGCCTGGGTCCTGCGACCGTTGCGCTGCTGCTGTTGAGCGGAATTGTGAACAGTTGGTTTCTGATCGGCCCGCAGAACGCGTTGTCGATCATGAGCACCGCCTATGGCGCAGTCCTTGTTGCAAAACTGATCCTGTTTGCCGGAATGCTGGTTCTGGCAACACTGAACCGGTTTCGCCTGACACCGCGGCTGGCACTCGCCGGAAATGCGCTCGCCGCGAACAACGCGGTCCGGTCGCTGAACCGGAGCATCGCAACCGAGACTGCCCTTGCACTTCTGGTCCTTGCCGCCGTTGCCCTGATGGGCACTCTGCCTCCGCCGGCGAGCTGAGACGGGTGGCGGCAGTCCTGCCGGCCCATGGAACCTGCGCACTGGAAAACCCCGGGCGTGCCGCAACGAAGTCCTGCGGCGTGCGTTGCGCCCCCGTCAAACATGCTGGAACCCGTATGTTCCCTCAACATTGATCTGTACACGGCCAAGTTCCATCACAAATCCATTCGGGGACTTCTCCACCCGCATCGACGCGCAAATTGGTGCGTTGTCGCAAGCAGTTGACCGCGGGCGTGAGTGCTCGCGGCAGCCTCTAAACGGAGAATGTCATGAAACTCACGTTTGCAATCTGCGCGACCGCAGCCGTTGGGCTGCTGGCCGGTTGCGCTTCTTATGAGGCGCCTGCTCCGGCGGTTGCCATCGCAACTCCCGCCCCGGCGATTGTCGCCACAGGGCCAGCCACAACACTTTCGTCGGTTTATTATGACCAGTTCTACGGCCCGATTTATGCCGGCTACTGGGGTTCTGACGGTCTGTTCCACTATGAAATGGTTTCCGGCGGTCCGTGGCTGATCGATAGCTCTCGCCACTTCCGCCGCCAGGCGGCGACCGGATTCCAGGTCGTGACCATCACGCCGATCACCATTCCGGCAGCATAGATTTCATTCGCTTACCCGATGCATCCTTCTCTCGCGGGGAGGATGCATCCACTTTTTCGCGGTGTTGGGTAGGCAGTGTCGTTCCAGGGAAATCTGGTTCGGCTCGCCTATATGCGGCGCATGAGCGAACGATTAACGCGGCTGACGGCGAATAATCAGCAGCCCGCAAAGCCCGGCTCCGATGGCGGCGACAATGATGCCACCCCAGGGGCTATCGGTCACGATGCCAGCAGCCGTACCGGCCGCGATGATGGCCAACCAGACGACGACCATGCCGAATTCGTCCATGTGCCGAAGGATAGCACAACCAAGGCTCTCGCGCATGTGGTCACGGCTTTAATCGCAATCGGATTGCAGAAGATCCCGCTGGACCGTGTTCAGGCCGCAGGATACGCGCGCTCCGCCTGATCGCGCCTGTTAATTTCTGGCCGCCTTTCGTTCTTGACCTGGCCGATGGTGCGGTCAATCGATTCCGGCAAGTTTTGCGTTTGCGAGGTCCATCGCCAATGCCGCCGCTGAACGCGCGATCACAATAAGAAATAACAATCGACTCAGTCAGTTAGCTTTGATCTTTGGAACCGGCCTGGCGTCCGCAAGGCCCGGTGGATAATCCGCGGTCAAGACGCAATTTCGGCAGAATTGGGGCTTTTCCTTCGCCATTTCAGGGAATAGGCTGTCCGGTCAAAGCAGATTTCGGGAGGAATCGTAAATGAAGCACCGTGTTGCGTTGGTCCTGCTTTTTGTGGCCATGGGTGCGCAGACAGCCTTGGCCCAGCAGAATCTGACGCCCCAGCAACTGCATGGACGGCAGATCCTGACGAAGAATTGTGTCGTCTGTCATTTGCCATCGGATCCCGGGGCGAAGACCTACGGACCGCCGCTGAACAAAGCGGCCGCGAATGGCGATCCGAAACTGATGCACCAGGTCATTGAAAGCGGGCTGGTGCGGATGCCAGGCTGGAAATACGCGTTGAGTAACTCCGACATCGACGACATTGTTTCTTACATCCAGACCATACCAGTGTCCGCCGCGCCTGAGGCCCGGTGATTGAAGACCAGACTCACCACGGGAGAAACCACATGACCAGAATGCGTAGCATGCTGTTGGCGAGCGCCACTGCGGCGGTTGCGGGGCTGGGACTGGCGGGAACCGCGCAGGCGGCCGACCAGATCCTGAGCGGCGCCATCACCTCGGCGACGGGGCAGAAACTCGGCGGAATCACGGTGTCCGCCAAGCGCGAAGGGTCGAGCATCACGACCAATGTGTACACGGACGAAACCGGCAATTACTATTTCCCGCCGATGCCGGCCGGGAAATACCGCGTCTGGGCGCAGACCCTGGGATATGACACCGCCAAGGGCGAAGTCGATCTTTCGGGCAACAAGCATGAGGACTTCAAACTCACCGCGATGACCGATCCGGAGAAACGCTGGCGCCAGTTGCCGGGCGAGGTCATGTGGGCATCGCTGCCGGAAGCCACCCCGGAAGACGCACTGGCGAAGACCATCATCCACAACAACTGCAACGGCTGCCACACGCCGAGCTATCCGCTGCAATTCAAGTTCGACCAACAGGGCTGGACGCGGATCATCGACCTGATGAAGGTGATCGGCGGCGGCGGCGTGCCACTGGACCGTCCGGCCAACCAGATCATTCAGATGAATGAAAAACTGGTTGCCTCGTACCTTGCGAAAGTGCGCGGCCCGAACTCCGTCGTGGAGATCAAAACCCGTCCACGCCCGTCCGGCGAAGCCGCCCGGGTTGTGTGGACGCTCTATGACGTGCCGCGCGTTCAGGGTGCGGGCCCGGGCGCGTTGGGACTTGCGAAGCCGGATGTCGATGGCTCCGACTGGTCGCAGGGAACGCCCACCAAGATCGGCCTGATAATTCATGACGACGTGATGGATATGGAATGCAACGTATGGTTCACCTCCAACAGCCCGAACAGGGTCGTGTCGGTCGGCAAGGTGGACACGAAAACCGGCG
>JANWHR010000231.1 GCA_025450355.1 Micropepsaceae bacterium | reverse complement strand
GGCGCCGTGGTGAACGATGACGTCCAGGTCCCAACCATGGACATTGTTCTTCCCGATGAGTCTGGCTTTATAAGCCTGATCGACCGCAGCCTGCAGCCGTTCGCGCTCGCGCATGAACTCGCCACGAATGTAGATGTAGCAAGCATGCGCGCGCATCGCGAAGCAGGCGATCAGACAGCCTTCCACCAGATGCTGCGGATCGTGCCGCATGATGTCGCGATCCTTGCAGGTGCCGGGCTCCGATTCGTCGGCATTGACCACAAGGTAGTGCGGCCGCTCCTTCACCTCCTTGGGCATGAAGGACCATTTCAGACCGGTCGGAAAACCCGCGCCGCCGCGGCCCCTGAGCCCTGATTTCTTGACGATATCGACAATGGCTTCCGGACCCTTTTCCAGGATCGCTTTGGTCCCGTCCCAGGAGCCGCGTTTGCGCGCCGCATCCAGGCTCCAGTCCTGAAAGCCGTAGAGATTGGTGAAAATGCGGTCCTTGTCGGCAAGCATCGTAATTCAGCTATGGGTTCACGGGCGGTTCGAAACGGTCGCCGGTCAGGGTTGTGGGTCCGCCGATCGGTTCTGAGGAATGGCGCTCTGATTGCGGTCCGGGTTTTGGCTGTTCACCCCGGCGGAAAGCGGCAAGGATGTTTGCCAGTTTTTTGGCATCGAGGTCCTCATACGGATCCTTGTCGATCAGCACCATGGGTGCGTTCACGCAGGCGCCGAGACATTCCATCTCCACCCAGGTGAATTCGCCGTCCGCCGAGATTGCGCCCTGCTCCGGATGGATGTTTTTCTTGCAGGTGGCGACAACGTCGTCCGAACCGCGCAGCCAACAGGGTGTGGTCGTGCAGACCTGCACCAGATGTTTTCCGATCGGATGCAGGTTGAACATGGTGTAAAAGGTGGCGACTTCGAGGACGCGGATGTAAGGCATTCCCAGCATCCGGCCGACTTCCTCGATCATCGGTTTCGTCACCCAGCCTTCCTGTTCCTGGCCCCGCCACAGGATCGGGATCACCGCCGATGCCTGCCGGCCGGGCGGATATTTCTTCATTTGCCCGTCGCACCACGCGGCATTTTCCGGGGTGAAGAAAAAACTCCCGGGCTGTTCTTCGGCAAGCCGCCGTAACGCCATCAGCGGTAACCTCCTCCCGTAAACGGGGGAAGAAAGCGGCGGCCAGGCAACAAATTTCCCATTACCGGTCGATCTCCCCGAAGACAATATCCAGGGACCCCAGCACGGCGGAAACATCGGCCACCATGTGACCGCGGCACATGAAATCCATCGCCTGCAGATGCGGATAGCTGGGCGCACGGAACTTCACCCGATAAGGCTTGTTGCTGCCGTCCGAAACCAGATAGACGCCGAACTCGCCTTTCGGGGCCTCGACCGCGGCGTACACCTCGCCCGCCGGAATATGATAACCCTCCGTGTACAGCTTGAAATGGTGGATCAACGCTTCCATGGACCGCTTCATCTCTGCCCGGCGCGGTGGCACCACTTTGCCATCCGGCGTCATGACCGGACCGGAAGGCATCTTCCGGATGCATTGCTGCATGATCAGATTGGCCTGGCGCATTTCTTCCATGCGCATCAGGTAACGGTCATAGCAATCGCCGTTTTTCCCGACCGGAATCTTGAATTCCAGATCGGAGTAACACTCGTAAGGCTGCGCGCGCCTGAGATCCCAGGCAAAGCCCGTCGAGCGCAGCATCACCCCCGTCATGCCCCAGGCCAGCGCTTCCTGTTTCGACACGACCCCGATATCGACGTTGCGCTGCTTGAAGATGCGGTTTTCCGTCAGCAGGTCTTCGATATCGTCGAGCACCTGCGGGAAATTCTCGGTGAACTTCCAGATATCATCCAGCAATGCCTGCGTGACGTCCTGATGCACGCCTCCGCAGCGGAAGTAATTGGCATGCAGGCGCGCCCCCGAAGCGCGCTCGTAGAACTCCATCAGCTTTTCGCGCTCTTCAAATCCCCACAGCGGCGGGGTCAGCGCGCCGACATCCATGGCCTGGGTCGTGACCTGCAGCAGATGGTTGAGCAGCCGCCCGATCTCGCAATAAAGCGCCCGGATGTACTGCGCGCGCGGCGGCACGGTGACGCCGAGAAGCCTCTCCTGCGCCAGCGCAAAGGCGTGCTCCTGATTCATCGGCGCGACATAATCCAGGCGATCAAGATAGGGCATCGCCTGCATATAGGTTTTGCTCTCCATCAGCTTTTCGGTGCCGCGATGCAGCAAGCCGATGTGCGGATCGACGCGCTGGACCACTTCACCATCCAGTTCCAGCACAAGGCGCAGCACGCCATGCGCCGCGGGATGCTGCGGGCCGAAATTGATGCTGAATGGCCGCGACTCGCCGGGCGCCGGTTCTTCACCGGCGGGTGACGTCACGGAGGCGGGCGGAGCGTCGCTCATCGGTTCGGCGTATCCTTGCCCTTTTCCTCGTGCCAGGCGCGGATGTAATCGGCGCCCTCCCAGGGCGAAAGAAAGTCAAAATCGCGCCACTCCTGAACCAGCTTCACCGGTTCGTAAACCACGCGCTTCTGCGTCTCGTCCCAGCGCACCTCGACATAGCCGGTCAGCGGGAAATCCTTGCGCAGCGGAAAACCTTCAAATCCGTAATCGGTCAGAATGCGCCGCAGGTCCGGATGTCCCGAGAACAGGATTCCGTACATGTCGAAAGCTTCGCGTTCGAACCAGTTTGCAGCCGCATGGACCGCAACGCTGGAAGGAACGGCTGTCTTCTCATCCGTCTCCACCTTCACGCGAATGCGCCGGTTCTTTTCCAGCGAAAGCAGATGATACACGACATCGAAACGGAGCGTGCGGTTCGGGTAATCCACGCCGCAAAGATCGATCAAAAGCGTAAACCGGCACTCCGGATCATCGCGCAAAAAGGTGAGCACCGGCACGATGTGCGGCGCCCCGATTTTGACGGTCAGCTCACCAAGCGCGATCTCGGTTTGCGCGTCCGGCCACTGGCCCGCGATCCGGCTCTGCAACTGCTCCAGTTCACCGGCCATGGAATCAGCGCTCCAGCGTACCGGTGCGGCGGATTTTCCGCTGCAGCAGCAGGATGCCGTAGATCAGCGCCTCGGCCGTCGGCGGACAGCCCGGGACGTAAACATCCACCGGGACAACCCGGTCGCAGCCGCGCACCACCGAATAGGAGAAATGGTAATACCCCCCGCCATTGGCGCAGGAGCCCATCGAGATCACGTAACGCGGCTCCGGCATCTGGTCATAGACCTTGCGCAGGGCGGGCGCCATTTTGTTGGTCAGCGTCCCCGCGACAATCATCACGTCCGACTGGCGCGGCGAAGCACGCGGCGCAAATCCGAAGCGCTCCACATCCCAACGCGGCATGGCCGCCTGCATCATTTCCACCGCGCAGCAGGCAAGCCCGAATGTCATCCACATCAGCGAGCCGGTGCGCGCCCAGTTGATCAGCGAATCGGCACTGGCGACAAGGAAGCCCTTGTCCTTGAGCTCGGCATTGAGCGCGCCGAAATACGGGTCGTTGGGGGATTTATCCAGGCGCTGATCCATTCCTCACTCCCACTCCAGCGCCCCTTTCTTCCACTCATATATGAACCCAACCGTCAACACGCCAAGGAACACCGCCATCGACCAGAAGCCGAAGGCGCCGATCGATCTCAGCGCAATCGCCCAGGGGAAGAGGAAGGCGACTTCCAGATCGAAAATGATGAAGAGAATGGAGACCAGGTAATAGCGGACGTCGAACTTCATTCGCGCATCATCAAAGGCGGGAAAGCCACATTCATAGGCGGAGAGCTTTTCCGGATCGGGATGGGACGGCGCGAGCACAAAGGGAAGAAGCAACAGTGCGAGGCCCAGGATCAGGGCGATCACAATGAAAATCAGGATCGGCAGATATTCCAGCAGGAATGCGTCCATCATCCGCTCACGAGTTCTGGCCCTGGCTTGGCAGCAGGATCACCGGCTTGCAACGCTTTGCTGGCGCGAATTGCGGCTCGCACAAGGATGTGCCAAAGCTTGCAGGCGGCGGGGCGGGTTAGAGCAAGATTCGGAAGGAAAGGAAAGGCTTTGCCGAAGGTTTTTCCGAAGAATGGCGGGAGCGACGGGGCTCGAACCCGCGACCTACGGCGTGACAGGCCGTCACTCTAACCAACTGAGCTACGCCCCCGCGGGCGATGGTCTATTTTCAGAAACGCCCGATCTAATCGGCCGCTCCAGAGGTGTCAATGGCAAAGGATTGCCGTCTTTGCTCTGGCAGAGTTCGCGCCGGTTTTTTCCTTGTACCGCGGGCGTCCTCGCCCGCATCTTTCGCCTTTCGCGTCCACGGTCGATGCAAAGCCCATCGGAGATCGCGGTGTTCAACAGAAGGAAAGCTCCATGAAATGCCCGGACTGCGGCGTTGAGTTGTCGCAAGGCAAGCGCGACGGTGTCGAGATGGAAATCTGTTCATCTTGCAAAGGCATGTGGCTCACCCGCCAGGAAATGTCGCAGCTTGAGGACGAGGTCTTCGATTTCGGAGATGATGAAAAGGGCAGCTTGATGCTTGGCTCAACGCCCACAACCCGAAAATGTCCGCAATGCGCAAAGCCGCTGAGAAGATTCGAATACCGGTTTTACGATCTCCAGATCGATTATTGCGAGGACCTGCACGGCTATTGGCTCGAGGCGAATGAGGACAAACGGGTTCTGGAGCTGATGAAAAAAGAAGAGAAAAATCTTGGCCGGAAGGTTCTCGCCGAGGACAGATTCGCGGCTCACCTTCACTACCTGCAATCAGGCTCTTTGGCGGACAGAGTTCGCGACCTCCTCAGCAAGGCAATCGACCCAAAACCAAAGCCCAGGTAAAGCGCGTGGTTGTATTTTGATGTAGGTTCCGGGGTCACGAAAAGGCCGGTTTGGGACGTGCCAACAATCTGCGCGTTTTATGGCATTATGATCCAGATGTTCTGGCGTGATCACGCTCCGCCGCACTTCCACGCCTTTACGGGGAGGACGAGGTGCTGGTCGACATCCGGGTACTAGAACTGATCGGGGGCGGGCTGCCGAAGCGGGCGCTCGCGCTGGTGCTTGAATGGGCGTCAGAGCACCGGACAGAACTTATGGAGGATTGGGAGCTATTCCGTCGCATGCAGATCGCCCCATTGAGGTAACGCCGCCAATCTGGCCGCGAGCACCGTGGCGCATTGCCAGCGTTGAGATACTTCCGTCAGGCGCGACTTTGTCTTGGTGCGGTCACATGGCCCGGCGATTTGGACCTCGCCCCCGATGCGATGCACCGCGCGATCAAAAAGCACGGCACATGGCCCCAGGTAGGGAGATCCGTCCGTTTTGCAAAATGGGGCCGGCGCTCCACAGCCTTCGCAAAGTCCGGCGGCCCGCGCCAGAATAAACCGGTGGATGCGTCCTGAAGTAAAGCTCTAGCCCCCCGCGTTGTTTTCTCTGATGGATTAGCCTCAAAGGAATCTT